>JAUNOO010000119.1 GCA_030531095.1 Bacteroidales bacterium | reverse complement strand
GGAGGGCAAGACGGCAAAATTAGTCCGCATGACTATTAGTTGCGGATTTTAGGTAATTGAAAATTTCATCATTTTTATTCTTAGGACATTTTATGCCATGTAATAATCTCTGAAAATCCACATCACGCCTTTTGATTATTTTATAAAACAAAAATCTCAAAGAAACGCCAAGATATAGTATCAAAAGATTTCTCAACAATAATTCTTTCATACTTTTATTCTTTATCTTCTGGTTTCAAAAAGTCTATAGCATCTAACATGACCTCTCCCGAACCGACAGTACTATTAATTTCATCAATTCCGGAATTAATTCCTCTATATATTTTGCAACCCGGTTGCGAAACTGAGATTTCAGTCCGCACCGGGTTGCAGAAAGTGTCGGTTAGCTTAGGCTGCCAAGCCCTTCCACGTGCGGTAGCCGTAGATGGCAATGACGACGAAGCAGATGAACGGCAGGATGAACGAAGCGTTGACGGCGGGCAACCAGGCTACGGTGCCGAGGTCGATAATCATGCCCTGCATCACGGGGAGCAGTGCGCCGCCCACGATGGCCATGACGAGGAATGCCGCGCCCAGGGTGGTGTCTTCGCCCACGTTGCTCAGCGCGATACCGTAGATGGTGGGGAACATGAGCGACATGAAGAGCGACGTGGCGATGAGGCAATAGAGGCCCGCCATGCCGTCGATGAGGATGGTGCCTGCGTTGGCAATCATGGCGAGGATGGCGAAAATCATGAGCAACTGCTTGGAGTTGACGTACTTCATCAGGAACGTGGAGATGAAACGGCCGCAGAGGAACATGCCCATTGCGAAAATATTGTACATCTGTGCGGTGGACTTGTCGATGCCCAGGCGGTCGGCGTACTGGATGATGAACGTCCACGTCATGATTTGCGCGCCGACGTAGAAGAGCTGCGCTAGTACGCCCTCGCGGTATTCGACGTTGTGCCACAGACGGCTGAGGCTTTCGCTGAATTTCGATTCCTTATTGTCCTGCACGGTGTTGGTGTTGCTGCGCTTCACGCAGAAGGCGATGAGGAGGAACATGATTACCACCACGACGCCGAGCATCACGTAGGGGTCGCGAATTTCCATAAGGTCGTGGTCGCGGATGGCGGCTTTGGCGGGTTCGGCGAGGTTGGAGAAGCCCACTTCGCGCACTTCGGGCGAGTCGCTCTGGAGCGAGGCCAGCACGACGTGGGAGGCGACGAACATACCCATGAGCGAACCGATGGGGTTGAAGGCCTGTGCCAGGTTGAGGCGGCGCGTGGCGGTCTCGGACGAGCCGAGCGACATGATGAACGGGTTGGAGGTCGTTTCGAGGAACGCCAGACCGAACGTCAGGACGTAGAGCGAAATGCAGAAGAAACTGAACTCCTGATAGTAGGCGGCGGGATAGAACATGAAGGCGCCGACGGCGTAGAGGGCGAGGCCCAACAGAATGCCGCTCTTATAATTGTACTTGCGGACGAAGAGAGCCGCCGGTATCGCCATTGTGGCGTAGCCGCCGTAGAAAGCAAATTGAACGAATGCCGCTTTCGTGGCCGAGATTTCCATCACCGTTTGGAAGGCTGCTACCATGGGGTTGGTGATGTCGTTGGCAAAGCCCCATAGGGCAAACAACGAGGTGATGAGGATGAAGGTGAACAGATACTTTTTCTCGACCAGTTTTGTGGTTTTCTTTGTCATGTGAGATTTTTTGAATGGTATATGGGTTAGTTAATATGTCTCTGTCGTGTGGCAATTTATTTCTCCGACGCCAAACTGACGTCTCCCTTGTGGCTGATGTCGCCCACGGCAATGGCCTGCAACAGAATGTTGCCTATGGCGGTGGCTTCGACTGGACCGGTGCAGACGGGCAGACCAGTGGCCTCTTCTGTGAGTCGGTTGAGCAACTTGTTGCGACTGCCGCCGCCCACGATGTTGAGTTGGCCCACGGGCTGTGGCAGCAGGGCGTTGAGGCCTTCGATGGCGGTCTTGTAGCGCTGGGCAAGCGACTGCAGGACGACGCGCACGTATTCGCCTTGTCCTTCGGGCACTTGCAGGTTGCGGGCGCGGCAATAGTCGGCTATGGCTTTCGCCATGTCGGTGGGGCTCTGGAAGTCCTGCGCGTCCACGTCCACCACCGTCGGGATGAGGCACTTCTCCGCCTCGCCAATCAGGTAGTCGTAGTCGCAGTCCAATCCAGCTTCCTGCCACTGCGCGATGAGGCGCTGCAGCATCCACAAGCCGGTGATGTTCTGAAGGAAACGGATTTTACCGCCCACGCCGCCTTCGTTCGTGAATCCGCCCAGACGTGCCGCCTCCGTCAGGATTGGCTCGTCGAGCTCCACGCCGAGCAATGACCACGTGCCCGAACTGAGGTAGGCGCGCGGCTTGTCTGATTCGGGCACGGCGAACACGGCGCTCGCCGTATCGTGCGAACCGACGGCGATGACTTCCACGTCGGCAGGGAGTCCCGTTTCTTCGCAGATTTCGGGCAACACCTTGCCGCGCACGGTGCCGGGCATCACGATGTCGCCGAAGATGTGCTGCGGCAAGCCCAGCCGCTCAATCAGTGCGCGGTTCCATGTGCGGCTCCGCGCGTCGAGCAGTTCGGAGGTCGAGGCGATGCAGTATTCGTTGTTCGCCACGCCCGTCAGGAAGTAGCTGAAGAGGTCGGGCATGAAGAGCAGGCGGTCTGCCGCCTCAAGCGTGGCGTCGCTGGCGCGCTTCATGCTGCACAGCTGGAAGAGCGAGTTGATGGGCATCACCTGAATGCCCGCCTCGCCGTAGTGCTGGCGCAGTTCGTCGGTCGTGAAGGTCTGTTCGGGCAAGCCGTTCGTGCGCGGGTCACGGTAGCAGACGGGATTGCCCAACAGATTGCCCTGCCGGTCAATGAGTCCGAAGTCGACGCCCCACGTGTCGATGCCGATGCTGCGGATGTCGTAGCCCTTCTTCACCGCCAGCCGCAAGCCCTTTTTCATCTCGGTGAAGAGCGAAAGGAAGTTCCAGTAGATGTGTCCGCCCAGGCGCACTTGCGTGTTGCCGAAGCGGTGCACCTCCTCCATCTTCAGCGCGCCGTCCACGATTTGTGCCGCAATGACGCGGCCGCTTCCGGCACCGAAGTCCACGGCGATATAAGTATGGCTCATAGCGCGTGGATTTTTATTTCGTTCGCTTGGAGTGAGTGCCGAAGAAGGTGAAGAGCGCGTCTTCAATCTGTGCGTCGGTCAGCGGGTCGTATGCGCCGCCCGTCACGACGGCGATGCGGCACGCCATTTCGAGGAACGTGGCGCGCTCGAAGGCCTGGTTGAAGTCCTTGCCGCAAACCACCTGGCCGTGCTTCAGCAGGAAGATGGTGTTGTGGTCGCGCATGGCGTCAATCACTGCCTGTGCCAATTCGGGAGAACCGGGGCGCAGATAGGGAATTTCGGGTATTTCTTCGCCGACGTGCAGGGGCAGTTCGGCAGTGACGTTCAGGTTCTTGGGGCGTTCCTTCATGCACGCCACGATGGTGGCGTAGGGCGACTGGAAGTGGAGCACCGACGTCTGGTCGGGGCGGTTGCGCAGTACGCCGAGGTGGAACACGCTCTCCATCGACGGCTTCACGCCGTTGAGCACTTCGCCCGTTTCGAGCTTCAGGTGCGCCACCTGCTCGGGGCGGATTGACGGCACCCACGACCCGGTGCCCGACACGAGCACTTCGTCGCCGATGCGCCACGACAGGTTGCCGCTGCTGCACGCGGTCAGGCCGGCATCGCCCACGCGGTGCGCCATGTTCACGAACTCTTCAATGTGTTTGTCTGTAATCATCTGTTCAAATTACTTGGGATAGGGGAGGGATTAACAGAAGGAGCCTGTCTTCTACCGTTCACTCCGTTTGCTGTTGGGGTGCTTGTAAAAGGACAGGCTCTATCTTTAGGGATTCAATTATTTATACGTCGGACCGTAGTTCTGGCAAGCGCGGTAGTCGGCGCCCTCCTTGTCCGTGCCGAAGGCGTTCCATGCCGCCGGGCGGAAGATGTCCTCGTCGGCGACGTTGTGCATACAAACGGGGATGCGCAGGATGGAGGCCAGCGTGATGAGGTCGGCACCGATGTGGCCGTAGCTGATGGCACCGTGGTTGGCGCCCCAGTTGTTCATCACCGAATAAACGTCCTTGAAGGCGTCCTTCTTCGGGTCGAGGCGCGGCACGAACCAGGTTGTGGGCCACGTGGGGTCGGTGCGCTTGTTGATGATGTCGAAGATTTCGGGGTCAACGTCGGCGCTCCAGCCTTCGGCGATTTGCAGCACGGGACCGAGACCCTTCACGAGGTTCACGCGCGCCATCGTCATCGGCATGCCGCCGCGGGTGAGGAAGTGGCTCGAGAAGCCGCCGCCACGGAAGTAGTCGCGGTCGGCAGGACACCACTGCGTCGCCTTGAGGCAGGCCTCGATGTCGGCTTCCGTCATGTCGAACGACTGCTTCATCACGGGCTTGCCCTCAGCGTCGGAGCAGGCACCGGTGGCGTCCAGGCAGGTAGCGCCCGAGTTGATGAGGTGAATCATACCGCCGCTGGCGAGTCCGGTGAGTTCCTTGCCCGTGACGCGCTTCACAGCCTCGGGGCTCCAGTAGGTGCGCACGTCGCTGAACATCTGTGCGCGGTTGGTGAGCAAGTGCATGAAGAGCATGGCCACGCCGTTGAGCGCGTCGTCCTCCGTGGCGAGCACACCCGCCTCGCGAGCGCCGTTCCAGTCGAACGACGAGCAGATGAGCGCCTCGGCAAAGTCGCCGTTCGGCTTCCAGTCCGTCCATTGGCGCTGGCCCTGGAAGCCGCCTGCAATGGCGTTGTGGCCCAGTGCCTCTTCCTTGAAGCCCAGTTCCTTGAGGCGCGGGTTGCCGTGCATGAGGTCTTTGATGATAATCATCATCTTCACCACGAAGTCCCAGTCCTCGTCCTTCTGTGCGCGCGTCTTCTGGCGGTCGGGGCGGTTCTTGTCCCATCCCTCCTGCGGCATGCAGTATTTCTCGGTCCAGGCTTTGGCACGCTTGTATTCCTCGGGGTCGTAGATGCCCTCGTCCATGCGGCGCAAGATTTCAACCTCGTCCACATACTCGTTGCGCATGCCCAGATATTCCTGGAAGAAGTTGGCATCGACGATAGAGCCAGCGATACCCATAGTGGTCGTACCGATGGCGAGAAAACTCTTGCCGCGCATCGTGGCTACAGCCTGAGCAGCGCGTGCCCAGCGCAGGATTTTCTCAGCCACGTCGGCGGGAATGCTGTTGTCCTCAAGGTCCTGCACGTCATGGCCGTAGATGCCGAATGCGGGCAGACCCTTCTGGGCGTGAGCCGCCAATACGGCAGCCAGATACACAGCGCCCGGGCGCTCCGTACCGTTGAAGCCCCAGACGGCCTTCGGCCAAGTGGGGTGCATGTCCATCGTTTCCGAACCGTAGCACCAGCACGGCGTCACGCTGATGGTGGCTCCCACGCCGGCGCGTTCAAACTTGTCGGCGCAAGCGGCAGCCTCTGCCACGCGACCAATGGTCGTGTCGGCAATGACACACTCCACCGGACTGCCGTCCCCGTTGCGGAGGTTCGAGCTGATAAGTTCGGCTACAGCCTTGGCCAGATTCATTGTCTTCTCTTCCAAGCTTTCACGCACACCGCCCTGTCGACCGTCGATGGTCGGGCGAATACCGATTTTGGGATATTGATTCATGGTTGTGTTTAGGCGGGTTCGGTTTGTTATTTTTTTCTTGCCGTCAGGGGCGAACCCAATATCCGCTGGGGCAAGGTCTTTTTAGTATCAGTAGGCCGTCCGCTGTGGCGCGGCGCAGGCATAAATTTGCAAGAAAAACGGAACCGAGAATAACGGTTAAGCCCAAATCATCCGTCGCCCTCCCCATCCGGACAGGCCTCAGACATTTTGCCGTTTTGTAGACACTCGCAAAGATAATGAAAAAAACATCACACTTGTAAAGTCGACTTGCATATTTTACTTATTTAACCCATCGCAGTCCCCAAAATCCGAAAGCCACCAGTGCGGAAAAACTCAAGCCGCCTCCGTTTCAGTGCCGCCCCGCATAATCTCTACATTCTGCAAGGGAAAACGAAACTCCGCTCCCGCCTTTCAGAACCTACTCCAGAGAGGGCAAAAAATTTGGGAACGATATACCTGTTGTCCTCGTGCAAATTATTGGCACAAAAATGGGCTATGAGCCGAATTTTTATAGGACTATCTGTATCAAGATTTAGTGAATCCGATTCGCGCCCGCTA
>JAUNOO010000118.1 GCA_030531095.1 Bacteroidales bacterium | reverse complement strand
CTCTGTCGGTGCTGCCTGGAACATCACCAAGGAAGCCTTCATGCAGGACGTGCCGTTCGTCCTCAACCTGTAGCTCTAGGCCAGCTGGGGAATCATCGGCAACCAGGGACTCTTCGGCAACCAGAGTTTCTCTTCCGATGATTTGGGCTTGAGCGCCTACTACCCCTACAACACCATCTACACCATCGGCAACCTCAACAACCAGCCCAGCTTCACGCTGAAACTCAAGGGCAACAAGAACCTGTCGTGGGAAAAGACATCGAGCTTCAACGTCGGCATCGAGTTTGACCTCGGCGGCATCGTGGAGGGCGAAATCGACTACTTCAACAAACTCACCTACGACATGCTCTTCATGAAGAGCGTGGCGCCCTCGCAGGGCTATAGTTCCTATCCCGTCAACGACGGCAAGCTGCGCAACTCCGGCTTCGAAATCTCTCTCGTCACCCACGTGGTCAGGACGGAGGACGTCGACCTCGACATCCGCTTCAACGCCGCCCACTATGACAACAAAATCGTGGAAATGCCGATTGACGACGGCACGGGCAAGCCGCAATACTACTACTCCGTTGCTGACTACTACGCCTGGCAGAAGGGTCATTCCGTCTACGACTTCTACCTCTGCGAATATGCCGGTGTAGACCCCGAAACGGGCTATGCCCTCTACAACATGTACACCGCCACCTTCGCCGACGGTACTACCACCGACATCACCGACATGGAACTCTTCAAGAGCCAGAACCAGGGCGCGGAATATACCATCAGCAAGACCACAACCACCAATGCCTCAAAGGCTACAGAAAAATATGTGGGCGAGTCGGCTATTCCTACTATTTTGGGCGGCTTCGGCTTTGACCTGCGCTGGAAGGACATTACGCTCGGTGCCACGTTTGCCTACTCGCTGGGCGGCAAGGCTTACGACTACTATTACCAGCGCCTCATGTCTGACCATGGTGCCGGGACAATGAACTGGCACAAGGACATCGAGCGCCGCTGGCAGAAGCCCGGCGACATCACCGACGTGCCGATGCTGAGCAACGACAGCAAGGCAGGCACCTATGCCAACTACACGTCCACCCGCTTCCTCACCAGCCGCAGTTACCTGACGCTCTCCAGCATCCGCCTGGCGTGGAGCGTGCCCGAAGCCTGGACGCGCGCCTGGGCAGGCATGTACGGCGTGCAGATTTACGCCTCCGGCGAGAATCTCTTCCTCATCTCCGCCCGCAAAGGCTTCATGCCCGGCACAAGCCTCTCCGGATTGTCCAGCGATTCGCAGTACCTGCCTTCGTCGAACTTCACTGTCGGTCTGAAACTGAACTTCTAAGCCCACGAAATAGAATTTCTAACCCCACATTTCAAAATTATGAAAACAAGAATGATACACAAGATAGCCTCGTGGACACTGGCAGTACTCTCGGTCACAGCGTTCACCTCCTGCTCTGAGGACTTTCTGGACAGAGAGCCGAGCGGTGAATTCATCACCGAGGACCAGATGAACGAGTCCATGAAGTGGAACACGCAGATTATGCTCGGCGAACTCCAGGGCGTCAGCTCCAACCTTATCAGTTGGCAGTCGGGCGGCACGGAGAACTAGGACGACTTCGGACAGAAGTCCGTCGACATCGCCACCGACCTCATGACGGGCGACATGGTCTTTTCGCGCGCTTACTCCTTCGGCTGGTTTGGTGCAGACGCGCGTCTGACTAACGCCACGCAGACTTCCAGACGCACCAAAATTACTTGGACCTATTATTATAATGTCATCAACGCCTGCAACCTCATCATCGACACTGCAGGCGGCACGGACAGCGAGCCAGACAATGCCACCAACAAGCTCTACTTCGCCGTGGCAAAGACTGTCCGCGCCCATTCCTACTTCAACCTCGTCACGCTCTTCGCGCACAACTATGCCGAGGCGAAGGACAAAAAGGCGCTGCCCATCTACGACACGCAATCCGACACCTATGCCGCGCCCCAGACGGTGGACTCGGTCTACAACTTCATCCTCCACGACCTTGACGGCGCCATCACCGCCTACACCAATGCGCTCAACGAAAGTGTGGAGCCTTCCGACATCAGTATGCCTGACATCAGCGTGGCATATACCGTACAGGCCTACGTCTATCTGCAGAAGGGTGATTACGCCCAGGCAGAGGCGGCAGCCGCCAAAGCCATCTCCAGCTCCAAGAAGACAATGCTCTCTGGCGACGGCCTCGTCTGGGGCTTCAACACCATCAGCAACGACAACTGGATGTGGGGCATAGACATTACGGGAAGCACCACGGGCGAGGTCGCAGGATTTTGGTCGATGATTGACTACTTCACCTACGGCTACCAGAGTATCGGCGACTACAAGGTTGCCAATTCCGACCTCTTCAATGCCATTCCCACGACGGACGGCCGCCGCAAGTGGTTCACCTACTTCGGCGACACCGACATGACGAGACTTATGCCCGCCAACAAGTTCTACGACGCCGACCGCGTGCCTATGGGTGACGCCGACTGGACGAACGACGTCCACTTCATGCGTATCGAAGAGCCCTACATGATTGCCGCCGAAGCCGCCGCCCGCCAGAACGACCTGACGACGGCGTGTCAGTACCTCGGCGCCATGCTCAGCGGTCGCGACACCGAGAAGGCTGCCGCCATCACGGGCATGACGCAGGATGAGCTGCTGGAGGAAATCTACTTCAACTGGCGCCTCGAGTTCTGGGGCGAGGGCAAGAGCCTCCTCACGCTCAAGCGCTTCGAGAAGTCGATGACCCGCCCGGAGAACGACTACTACAAGTCGCTGACGGCAGGCGGTGCCATCCCCTACAACGACGCACTCCTAAAGTTTGCCATCCCGCAGAAGGAGCGACAGAACAACCCGCTCCTGAGCACGGTTGAAGAGTAAGCACTGACGCACACACCCGCCGGCGGCCCTTCGCAAGGAGAGCCGCCGGCGTTGGTTTGTATGGGTGGTCGCGGCGCGGAGAAGTCAATTCCGCAAGATGACATTGGCGGCGCGCAATATTTTGAAACTGCGCAGTTTTTCAAGTATTACGAAAAAAGTTTTGAGGTTTGATAAAATTTTCGTCTACAAGCCTTGCCAATTAATAACAAACTTTTAACTTTGCCGCAAAGAGAAAGAAACGGCAGTTGCCCTGCCAATTATTTACAGAATTAAAAGTCTACACACATGGAAGAATTTGAATCCAGACCACAGAGACCCGACACCAATTTGGTATGGGCCATTCTGACCACCCTTTTCTGCTGTCTGCCTTTCGGCATCGTGTCTATCGTCTATGCCGCACAAGTCGACGGCCTTTACTCCAGAGGCGAATACGCAGCCGCACAGGCTGCTTCCGACAAGGCGATGAAGTTTGCCAAGATAAGCGCAATCGTTGCAGTTGCCGCTTGGGTGCTCTACTTCCTCATCTACGTCGTCTTCATCGGCATGATTTTGTCGGCAGGCTCGTTCTAACCCCTTCCGGCAGACGTCCGACGTGACCGGTTCGCAGAAAGACCACCACAAAAGGATTGACAAAATAATGCCAATAGCCCTCCCCGTCGTCTTGGTGGGGTTGGGCGTTGTGTATTATTTTGTCAATCCTTTGTGTAAGAACTTTCCCATCCAGTGTCCCTGGCGCCTCTTGACCCACACGTCGTGCCCCGCCTGCGGTTTTCAGCGCGCCCTCCACGCTTTGCTTCAGGGCGATTTCCTCGCCGCACTGTCCTACAATTATTTCTTCATCATCTCAATCCCCTTTGCCCTCCTCGCCGTGCTTGCCGAATGGTACAACTACCGCCACAAGCTCGACCCCGTCCGCCGTTTCATCCACCACCGCTACACCCTCTGGACCTACATCGCCGTGTTCTGCGTCTGGTGGGTCGCGCGCAATGTGCTGGGCGTATGAGGGAAATCGCCGCTCAAAATAAATTTGCGCCGAACGCTTGGTTTGTCCGACGTATTCTGTAACTTTGCGGAAAAGCTACGAATGGAGTTTTGTGGACGGACGGCCAGACGGAAAGTGTGGCCGATGCCGCGCGCGGGACTTCCCAAAAAGAGATTCTGACAAGTCAAAAATAATAATAAACTATGAAACAAGCAATTGCAACGAAGAATGCGCCTGCTGCCATTGGTCCTTATAGCCAGGCTATCGAAGTGAACGGAATGGTCTTTGTGTCGGGGCAGCTCCCCATTGATCCCGCTACGGGTCAGTACGCCGAAGGTGGCATTAAGGAACTGACCAAACAGTCGCTCACAAATATCAAGAACATCCTCGCCGAAGCCGGTCTGACGATGGGCAGTGTGGTAAAGACGACCGTCTTCCTCGCCGACATGGCGGACTTTGCCGAAATGAACGCCGCCTACGCCGAATTCTTTGGCAACGGTGTGGCACCCGCCCGCTCGGCTGTGGCAGTGAAGACCCTGCCGAAGGACTCGCTCCTCGAAATTGAGTGCATCGCCTGCCGATAAAACCCTGACGAAGCGATGAAGCGGATTGGCGTTTTCCTCTCCTCTAAGGCCGACCTGCCCGAAGTCTACCGCGCTGCGGCGCGCGACGTGGGCAGTTGGATTGGCCGCACGGGGCGTACCCTCGTCTATGGCGGTTCGCGGCTGGGCCTCATGGAGGAACTGGCCTCGGCGGTGAAGCAAAGCGGCGGTCGCGTCATCGGCGTGGTGCCGCAAGCCATCATTGACCGTAACCTCGTGAGCGACCTGTGCGACACGACGTTCTACACCGCCGACCTGCACGACCGCAAGGCCACACTGATGCGCGAAAGCGACATACTCGTGGCGCTGCCCGGCGGCGTTGGTACACTCGACGAAATCTTCGCCACGCTTGCCGCACGCACGCTGGAGCATTTGCCCAAAAGGGTGGTGCTCTACAACGCCGGCGGCTTCTGGAACGGACTCATCGCCCTCCTCGACGACCTCTGCCGGCAGGGTTTGGTGAGCGGCAGCCGCGAAAGCGTGCTGACGGTGGTGGAGAACGTGGACGAACTGGCGCGTCTTTGCGGCGACGAGTGAGCCACGATGTAGACGCTTAAGCCTTCGGCAAAGACACATAGAAAAAATGGGGATGGCAGGAGCAGGCAGAAAAGCCTCTCCTCTGTCCCTTTTCAATACAAAGAAACTGGAAAACTTATTGGCAGTCAATGGGTAAAGAATTACGAATCATCATCAGCGGCGGCGGCACGGGCGGCCACATCTTCCCCGCAGTCTCCATTGCCAACGCGGTGCGCGAACTGCGTCCCGAGGCAAAAATCCTCTTCGTCGGCGCGGAGGGGCGTATGGAAATGCAGCGTGTGCCGGCTGCTGGCTATGAGATAAAAGGCCTGCCCGTGGCGGGCTTCGACCGCAAGAACTTGTTGAAAAACATTGCCGTCCTGTTCAAGTTGCAGAAGAGCCGCCGTCTGGCGCGCCAAATCGTGAAGGACTTCAAGCCCCAAGTTGCTGTGGGCGTGGGCGGATACGCCAGCGGCCCCACCCTCGACGTGGCGCAGAAAATGGGTGTTCCCACGCTGATTCAGGAACAAAACTCGTATGCCGGCGTCACCAACAAACTCCTTGCGAAAGGCGCCAAGTGCATCTGCGTCGCCTACGACGGCATGGCGCGCTTTTTCCCCGCCGACCGCATTCTCCTGACCGGCAACCCCGTGCGGCAGAACCTCCTTCAGGCGTCGCAGACCCGCGAGGAGGCACTCGCGGCCTTTGGCCTCGACCCCGCAAAGAAGACCATCCTCATTGTGGGCGGTTCGCTCGGCGCGCGCACCCTCAACGAGAGCGTGCTCGGCCAGCTCTCCCTCATCCGCCAGCAGAAGCAGGTGCAGTTCATCTGGCAGACGGGCAAATACTACAGTGCATCCATCGCCGAAACCCTCGCCCAGCACAAGTGCCCCGAAAACCTGAAGGTGATGGACTTCATTTCAGACATGAGTGCCGCCTATGCCGCTGCCGACCTCGTCATTTCCCGCGCCGGCGCAGGAAGCATTTCAGAATTCTGCCTGCTCGGCAAGGCGGTCATCCTCGTGCCTTCGCCCAACGTGGCGGAAGACCACCAGACGAAAAACGCTATGGCACTTGTGCAGAAGGACGCCGCCCTCTACGTAGCCGACGCCGAAGCGCAGCGCACCCTCCTGCCGCTCGCCATCAACACCGTGACGGACACCGCCAAACTGGCGGGACTTTCGGCACAAATCAAGTTGCTCGCCAAGCCCGACGCCGCCATGACCATCGCCCAGGAAGTCCTCAAACTGGCAGAGGGCGGGGAGTAAAAGTTGCACCAGAAGGGGCACAAAAAAGTCCTGAGCTAATTTAAATTAGTCCTGAGCTTTTGAGAAT
>JAUNOO010000117.1 GCA_030531095.1 Bacteroidales bacterium | reverse complement strand
CCAGGATCAAACTCTTCATTGTAATATTGATTTTGTTTGTTTCTCTGTTTAATGCTCTTGGATTTAAACCTGTAAATTGACAGTACTTGATTACCCAAACTAAAATCATTACTGATTCTGTCTGTCTTGTACTTCTCTACTAAAAAGTTTTATGTAAATCTGTTCAAAGATCGCTTCTTTTTTGCCGAACGTTCCTGGCGGGAAAGCCCTGTCCCGTTTAGCGAGTGCAAAAGTACGCACTTTTCTGATACCCACCAAATGTTTTCGTGAAATTTTTCGGCGCAAATTAGCCCGATAACTACAAAACGCTGATTTGTAGTTACTTCAACCATAAGAATTTTTTCGCCTTATTCTTTAGGGTAGCAAATGCAAACTTAGGAAATTCGGTCTTATCCTCCAAATTTTCGGGCAAAAATTTTTCGATTTCATGCAGAAAAACATAAAACAGGGCTGAAATGGGGTGTATCTAGGCTATTTTCGGGGCAAACTTTGTGCCAGAGCGAGGACGCGAATCCTGTGCGCGACGTTTCCAAATTGGGGCGCGGGCTTCCGAAACTTATACCATAACCATCAAGAGGCGGTTCAATTTCTTTCTTAAAATAATTGGTATAGTCCAAATAAATTGTACTTTTGCAGAAAGTGACACGCCTGCGCGGCACTGTTTCCGTATTTTCATCAACTGCTCTTACAGCAAAACAGACAGAGGACTATGAAGAAGAAGATACATATTATATATATAATAGGAGTGGTGGTTGCCGCCTTCGTGTGCGGTTGTTCCCATTCCACCATTGGTTCTCAATCCACCATCGGGCGCCTGGTGGGCGGCGACCGCGACGACCACGGTTGCCTCTCGACGGCGGGCTACACCTGGAGCGATGCGCTGCACGACTGCGTCCGCGTCTGGGAAGTGGGCGACCGTTTCGACGACGGACCGAGCTCCATCTACGTCATCTACAGCACCGACTCCATGTATGCCGAAATCTTCACGGCGGAGAGCGAGCCGATTCTCTGCAAGCGCAAGAAGGGCGAGACCGACTGGAAGGCGCTCGAGGGCAAGGAGCGCATCTACACCAACAACGGCGTCACCACGGTGAAGGTGAACAACTACAACTACACGAAGAAGGCCGAGTGATTCTTTGCAAGGGGGAAATGATGACCCCTATACGAACCGCTGGCCCTGCCTGAGGAGAATATCCTGCGGCAGGGCCAGCGGTTTTGTTTGAGGAATAAAAATTTCACCAATCCTTATAAGGCTTCACGCGCAGACTGGAGTTGTAGTAGCGGCGGTCGCCCGTCACTTCCTGTCCGAGGAATGGGGGGCGGGCGAAGTCCTCGTTCTCACTGCCCAATTCCACTTCTGCCACCACCAGTCCTTCGTTGTCGCCGAAAAATTCGTCCACTTCGAAGGTGTGCGCGCCGGCGGGTACGAGCCAACGGATTTTGTCGATGACGCCCGGCTCACACAGGCAGAAGAGCGAAAGCGCCTCGTCCTTCGTGATTTCCTTTTCAAATTCGTAGCGCGACAGCCCGTTGTTGCGCGAAGGGCCTTTGATGGTGAGGTAACCCTTGTCGTCGCGCAGGCGCACCCTCACCGTCCTTCCCCGCTCGCTGCAGATGTAGCCCTGCACGATGCGGCTGTGGGAGGTGGCGAGCGACTTGTAGTCGCCCTCTACCAGAAATTTGCGTTCAATCTCGAGTGCCATCAGCTGGCCAGCACGTAATAGCAGATGAGAATTACCACCATCAGCAATATCAGACCGATAAATATGCCGTTCACCACCCTCTTGGCCTGACGGGCCTGGCGGGCATCGCGTGCTTTGAGTTTCACTTTGTGTTTCGTGTTCATGGCTTTAGGTTTTTATAGACATTATACATGAAGAGCTGTCCGCTCCGCCCCCAAATCTGGGCTGCCCGACGCGTCAGGCTTGAGCGTCCTGCTCCGAAAATTCCATCAGATAGGCTTTGATGAAGCCGTCAATCTTGCCGTCCATCACACCGTTCACGTCGCTCGTCTGATAACCCGTGCGGTGGTCCTTCACGCGGCGGTCGTCGAAGACGTAACTGCGGATTTGGCTGCCCCATTCAATCTTCTTCTTGCCCGCCTCAATCTTAGCCTGCGCCGCCTTCTTCTTCTGGAGGGCGCGGTCGTAGAGCTGTGAGCGGAGCAGTCGCATGGCGTTCTCACGGTTCTCGAGCTGCTTGCGGCTCTCGGTGTTCTCGATGAGGATTTCTTCCTCCTCGCCCGTGTCGGGGTCTTTATATTGGTAGCGCAAGCGCACACCCGTTTCCACCTTGTTGACGTTCTGGCCGCCGGCACCGCCCGAACGGAAGAGGTCCCAACTGATTTTCGACGGGTCGACGTAGACCTCAATGGTATCGTCCACCAGCGGCGTCACGAAGACCGAAGCGAACGACGTCATGCGCTTGCCCTGCGCGTTGTAGGGCGACACGCGCACCAGGCGGTGCACACCGTTTTCGCTTTTGAGGTAGCCGTAGGCGTAGTCGCCCTCAATTTCCATCGTCACCGTTTTGATGCCCGCCTCGTCGCCGTCCTGCAAGTTCGAGATGTTCACCTTGTAGTCGTTGGCTTCGGCGTAGCGCATATACATTCTCATCAGCATCGACGCCCAGTCCTGGCTCTCCGTGCCGCCCGCGCCAGAATTAATCTTGAGCACGCACGCCATGATGTCTTCCTCCTGCCGGAGCATATTCTTGAGTTCCAGTTCCTCGATGGCTGCGATGGTTTTGGCGTAAGCCTCGTCCACCTCTTCCTCCGTCACCATGTCGTCCTTGTAGAAGTCGAAAGCCAGTTCCAGTTCGTCCACCAGCAGCTTCACGCCCTTGTAGCCTTCAATCCATTTCTCCAGCCCCTTCACCTTCTTCATCTGTTCCTCCGCCTTCTTGGCGTCGTCCCAAAATCCCGGTGCTTGCGTGCGGAGCTGTTCTTCCTCAAGCTGTATCACCTTTGCGTCGATGTCGAGGTAGTGGTTGAGGGCGTCCACCCTGTCCTTCGCTTCCTTCAGTTGTTCGATGGTTATCATTCGTCGTTTTCCTTGTTATCCTTTTGTGTTTGAGTTATACAATAAATTCGTCATTTCGCCGGAGTTCCCGCCGTTGGCGACGGCGCAGCCTTCTCGGCGTCGGCGTATATCTTTTCGATTTGTGCGGCGTAGCGTTCGTAGACCACGCGGCGTTTCACCTTGAGCGTGTTCGTCAGTTCGCCGTTGGCGATGGTAAACGGTTCTGCCAACAGGACGAAGCGCTTCACCTTCTCATAGTTGGCAAGGTCCTGCTGCAACGTCTCGATACGTTCCGCCAGCATTTGGTGTATCCGTTCGTCCTGGCAGAGCGCGGCGCGGTCCGCCACAGCGATGCCGTTGGCTTCCGCGTACTTTTCGAGCAGGACGTAGTCGGGCACGATGAGCGCCGACACAAATTTGTGCTTGTCCGCCACGATGACCGCCTGGTCGATATATTTGTCAATCACCAGTTTCGATTCTATCATCTGCGGCGCGATATATTTGCCGTTCGACGTCTTGAAGAGGTCCTTTATACGCTCCTTCAGGTAGAGCTCGCCGTCCTTCATGTAGCCGGCGTCGCCCGTATGGAACCAGCCCTCCTCGTCGATGGCGGCTTTCGTGATTGCCTCTTTCTTGTAGTAGCCCGGCGTGATGGTCTTTCCGCGGAGCAGGATTTCCTCGTTCTCGCCAAACTTGATTTCGAGGCCGTCAATCAGTCGTCCCACCGAGCCCAGCGAATTGACCTTGCCCGGGTGGTCGCACGATACCGTGGCAGTCGATTCCGTCAAGCCGTAGCCCACCACCATGTAGATACCCGCCGCGTGGACAAAGCGTTCCACGTCCGGCGACACGGCGGCACCTGCCGTCGGGAAGAAGTTGGCGCGTTCCAGACCGAGGGTGCGGAGCAGGAGTTTCACCACCGTTCTGCGGTAGAACGAGTTTTTCAGATGGAGCGTCAGCGGCAGCGGTTTGCCCTTCGAAAGGTATTTCGTCCAGCACTCCGCCCCCACGTTGAGCGCCCCCTTGATGAGCTTGCGCTCCAGCGGCGAAGTCGTTTCCAGGCGCTCCAGCACGCCCTGGTACACCTTTTCCCAGAATCGCGGCACGCTGCTCATGCACGTCGGGTGCACCTCCTGCAGCGATTGCAGCACGTCCGTCGGTCTCAGGCTCACCGCCAGGCGCGCCCCCTCCGCCAGGCAGAGGTACGACCACGCCCTTTCGAAGACGTGCGTGAAGGGCAGGAAGTTGAGGATGACGTCCTTGTCGCCCAACGGCAGCACCGCGTCGTTGGTCCTGAATCCTTCGTGATACATGCCGTGCGTCAGGATGACGCCCTTGCTGCCACCCGTCGTGCCACTCGTGTAAAGGATGTTCGCCACGTCTTCCGGCACAGCCTCCGCCGTGCGTGCTTCCACTGTGGGCAGAAATTCCGTGCGCGCCGAGTCAGCAGCCGCCAGAAATTCCTCGAAATAGACCGACAGATGGTCGTTGGCGCGGCGCTTCACCTTCGGGTCGAAGATGATGACCTTCTCGAGCGTGTGGCATACCGACATCACGCTCATGGTGGTGTCGTACTGTTCCTGCTCGCCGACAAAGATGAACCGGATTTCCGCGTCGTTAATCATGTATGCCACCTGCGCGCCACTGCTCGTGGCGTAGAAGGGGATGGTCACCGCGCGGATGCCATACGCCCCGAAGTCCACGTAGAGACATTCGGGCTTGTTTTGCGAAAAGACGGCAATGTTCTCCTGCACGCCCACGCCGAGCTGCAGAAGTCCCACTGAGGTGGTGCGGACATAGTCGGAAAACTTCGTCCACGACACCGGCTTCCAGCGGTTCTCGTCATAGTCACGCCATGAAAGGGCTGTACGTTGACCGTAGTGCGCCGCCTGTTCATGTATCAGTTTAGATAGATGGCAGTTGTTCAGCATAATTGTCTTAGCTATTCCGATACTACAAAGGTAGTCCTTTTATTTGGGAAAATAAGTATAGCAAGAGATTTTTTTGCAGTTCCTGTTATTTTTGGCTACCTTTGCTCCCGCCCTCGCCACCGCCCGCAGTGTGCCGCGCAACCCGTGCGTCGCGCCCCGGTTTGGAGGCAGGAAAATACATCTTGCAAGAAAACCCATACGTCCAAAGTCCACCCACATGCCACACACCGACTACGACATCCCGTCGCTCACCGCCGAAGCGGTCGACCTTCTGAGCCACCTCATTGCCATCCCCTCCGTCAGCCGCGACGAAGAAAAAGTGGCCGATTTCATCGAGGAATTCGTCACGTCAAAGGGTCTCCACCCGCAGCGCCACGGCCACAACATCTGGTGCCAGAGCGAGGCGATGCTTCCCCACCGCCCCACCCTCCTGCTCAACGCCCACATCGACACCGTGCGCCCCGTGTCGGGCTGGCAGCGCGACCCCTTCGTTCCGTCGCTCGAGGACGGCGCCCTCTACGGTCTGGGCAGCAACGACTGCGGCGGCGGTCTCGTCAGTCTGCTCCAAGCCTTCCGCCTACTCCGCGATGACGACTCACTGCCGTGGAATCTCGTATGGCTCGCCTCGTGCGAAGAGGAAGTTTCGGGCAAGGGCGGCATGGAGAGCGTCGTGCCGCTCCTGCCCCACATCGACTGCGCTATCGTGGGCGAACCCACCGGCATGCGCCCCGCCATTGCCGAGAAGGGACTGATGGTGCTCGACGTCACTGCCCACGGCCGTTCGGGACATGCCGCGCGCGAGGAGGGCGACAACGCCATCTACCGCGCCCTGCCCGACATTGAATGGTTCCGTACTCACCGCTTCGAGCGCGTCTCTCCCCTGCTCGGTCCCGTCAAGATGACGGTCACCATCATCCAGTCGGGTACGCAGCACAATGTCGTCCCCGACAAGTGCGTTTTCACCGTCGACGTGCGCTCCAACGAGTGCTATTCCAATCAGGAAATCCTCGATGAAATCGCCAAAAACGTATCGTCCGAAGTCCATGCGCGTTCCACGCGTCTCAACTCGTCGTCCATCTCCCCCGACCACCCGCTGGCGAAGTGCGCCACCGCCATTTGCGGTCAGCCCTACGGCTCGCCCACCCTGAGTGACCAGGCGCTCATGCCTTGGCCCTCGCTCAAACTCGGCCCGGGCGAATCGGCACGCTCACACACCGCCGACGAGTTCATACGCGTTTCAGAAATCGCCGATTCCATCGGCAAATACGTCCACATCATCCGCGAGGCAAAAGTGGAGAAATAATCTTCGACCGCACAGATATTACATAAGGACTGCCGGGGCGCGCTGATATAAAAGTGTATGTCCCGGCAGTCGTTTTTTATATAGTCAGGGCATTGGGGCATTAGGGAATTGGCGTACTTAATGGGCATCACTCTGTAAGAGTGATTTTACATAGCCTGGGGTGTCAACCCCAGGTTAATCGTACGCCATTGATAGACATTCGCTCCC
>JAUNOO010000116.1 GCA_030531095.1 Bacteroidales bacterium | reverse complement strand
GCGCAGACTCTCCGACGTTGCCACCGCGCTGTAGCGGGCGCGAATCGGATTCACTGAAATCTTGATACAGATAGTCCTATAAAAATTGGGCACATAGCCCATTTATGTGCCAATAAATTGCACGAGGACAACAGGTATATTGTTCCCTTTGCATTTATGTTTCGGGGGCAGTACCGGGGCATCGCATTTATTTCCGCCCTTTGCGCCCAGGGCGGTATTGCGCGGCGTGGGGCTTGGCGGCTTTGGGCTTCTCGCCGCGCGGTCTTTCGCCGCGGAATTTGTCGGGGCGCGGTGCGGCGGGATTGTTGCCAAAGAGCCGACGGAGCAAGTCGGGGCGGTTGAGGCGGCGGAGTTCGGACTGGATTTTCTGCCGCTCCTCGGGTTTGTACCAGAAGAAGAAAAGGCGCTGGCGCTGTTTTTCCTCGGGCGACTTGGCGGAGAAGACGGGCTCGAGGGTGTAGGGGTGATAGCCGCTGTACCATGCCTCGGTGGAGACGGTCATTGGCGTGGGGGTGAAGTCCTGCACCTGCTCGAGTTGGAAGTCCATGTCCTTCGTCTCGGCTGCGAGTTCCGCCATCGCTTCCTCGGTGCATCCGGGGTGGGAGGAAATGAAGTAGGGGATGAGTTGTTGGCGCAGTCCCGCCTCGCGGTTGATGCGGTCGAAGATGGCCTTGAATTCGTGGAAAAGTTTGAACGACGGTTTGCGCATGAGGCGCAGCACAGCGTCGGAGGTGTGTTCGGGAGCAACCTTCAGTCTGCCGGAAACGTGGTGGAGAATGAGTTCGCGGGTGTAGGCCTGTGCCGCCTGGCGCAGGCGTTCGTCCTTGTAGGGGTGGAGGAGGAGGTCGTAGCGCACGCCGCTGCCGATGAAGCTCTTCTTGATGCCGGGGATGGCGTCGACGGCGCGATAGATGTCGAGGAGCGGGCGGTGGTCGGCGTTGAGGTTGGGGCAGACGGCGGGGGCAATGCACGAGGGGCGGCGGCAGCGGGCGCAGAGCGACTGGTCGGTGCCGCGCATGGCGTACATATTGGCAGAAGGTCCGCCGAGGTCGGATAGGTAGCCCCTGAAGTCGGGCATTTCCACTATCTTGCGCACTTCGCGGAGGATGCTCTCTTTGGAACGGCTCATGATAAATTTGCCCTGGTGCGCCGAGATGGTGCAGAAGGCGCAGCCGCCGAAGCAGCCGCGGTGGACATTGACCGAAAATTTAATCATCTCGTAGGCGGGGATGCGCTTGCCGCGATATTTGGGGTGGGGCAGGCGCGTATAAGGGAAGTCGAACGAGCGGTCAATCTGTGCCGTCGTCATCGGGGGGAAAGGGACGTTGACCACGGCGTAGCGGCCGTCGACCTGTTGGAGCAGGCGCTGGGGCTGTAGGCGGTTGCTCTCCTCCTCGATGTGGCGGAAGTTTGCGGCGTATTTCTTTTTGTCCGCCAGGCATTCCTCGTGCGAGTGGAGCACGATGTCGTCCTCGCGGATGCCGCCGGGAATGTCAGTTTCGGCTTCGAGCGTAACCGTCTGGCGGACGGGATAGCGGCGGACGAGTTGGCGGAAGTCCGCCGCGTCGGCGAAGGCCTCCTCGCGGTTGTGGAGGAGCTTGTCGTCGATGAGGTGGCAGATTTCGGCTGTGGGCAGTTCGCCCATGCCGTAGACGAGCATGTCGGCACCGCTGTCGCAGAGGATGCACTTGCGGAGCCGTTCCTGCCAGTAGTCGTAGTGGGTGAGCCGACGGAGCGAGGCTTCTATGCCGCCGAGCACGACGGGCACGTCGGGGTAGAGTTGTTTGAGAATTTGGGTGTAGACGACCGTGGGGTATTCGGGGCGCATGTCGTGGCGGCCGTCGGGGCTGTAGGCGTCCTCGGAGCGGAGTCGGCGTGCGGCGGTGTACTTGTTGACCATCGAGTCCATGGCACCGGGCGCTATGGAGAAGAACAGGCGCGGGCGACCCAACTTCTTGAAGTCGCGGAAGTCGCCGTGCCAGTCGGGCTGGGGGACAATGCACACGCGAAAGCCCTCCGCCTCGATGAGGCGGCCGATGACGGCGGCGCCAAAAGAGGGGTGGTCCACGTAGGCGTCGGCGGAGAAGAGAATGACGTCGGCGACGTCCCAGCCGCGCAGGTCCATTTCCTTGCGCGTTGTGGGCAACCAGTCGGTGAGGCGCGGCGCTTGTTGGGGCGCGGGCGTAGTGGGGGCTTTATCTCTCATTCGGGGTTCTTGGCGCTCCAGTCCTCATAGAGGGCAAGGAGGTTCTTCAGCCCGTAGGCCTTCATCTTGTCGTGGTAGACGACGTCGATGCAGAGGTCGAGCAGGTCCTTCGTGTCTTCTGTCGAGTGGGCTATGAGCGAACGGATGTTGAGTTTGAGTTTGTCGAGCACGGGTTCGGTGACGTAGCCGGTAGAGTCCACGAGGCTCTGGAAGAGGTTGTACTTGCGGATGGTTTGGAGGTTCTCGTCGGTAATGTCGAGGTGGCGGGTGCCGCTTTCGTTGAGTTGGATGTCGTACATGGCGGGATGTCAGTAAGAAAAATGATTGGACAGACTGTTCCCGCGCGGGCCATATCGCCGCGCGTTAGTGCAAATCTACGAAAAAAGGGCGGAACGCGAGGACGGCAGTGACCGTTTTTCGCATTCCGCCCCGTTTTTTTCGTGGGGCAGGGAGGGGCAGTCTGGATTTCTGTAGACAGACCTGTTATTTGATGTATTTCTTCTTGTCCTCCTCCGTGATTTCGCGGATGACCTTGCACGGATTTCCTGCCGCAAGGACGTTAGCCGGAATGTCCTTGGTGACTACGCTGCCTGCGCCAATCACGACGTTGTCGCCGATGGTGACTCCCGGCAGTACGCAGACCTGTGCGCCAATCCATACGTTGTTGCCGACGGTTATGGGGTAGGCGTATTCCAGTCCTTTGTTGCGACGCTCGGCGTCGAGCGGGTGGCCCGCGGTGTAGAAGCCGCAACCCGGGGCGATGAACACGTTGTCGCCAAACTTCACCTTCGCTTCGTCGAGGATAATGCCGTTCATGTTCATGAAGAAATTTTCGCCGATTTCGATGTTGTAGCCGTAGTCGCAGAAGAAAGGCGAAACGATGGTGAACGCCTTGCCGCACTTGCCGAACAGGCGGCGCAACAGGGCTTCCCGCTCTGCCGTCTGCGAGGGGCGGAGCTGGTTCAGTTCGTGCGTCGCGTCGGCGCAGACAGCGCGTTCGTGCAGGAGTTCTTCGTCGTAGTTCGCGTCGTAGAGAAGGCCTTCTCTGGCCTTTTCTTTCTCGGTTTTCATTTGCTCTTTTTTGTTCGTGATGCTTATAGGTGTTGATAAAAATGGACAAAATTTAGCCGTAGCCTACTGCGTGAGGAACTTGATAAGTGCGCCTGCCGCCAGCGTGCGGGTCTGCTCGTCCGTGATGCACTCGAAGGGGAAGCCCATAGCGATGACGCGGTAGTCGGAGCCGGCGTAGGCGATGCCCGCACTGGTGCCGCCGCCGTAGGCAAAGGCGGTGAAGGCCTGTTTGGTGGTGGGGACGATGACGTCGGGCGACTGGAGCAAATAGCCGTCAGTCGAGAGCGTGCGGCGGATGGGGATAGTGAGGTTGAGGCCGTTGACAAAGCCCGTGGAGTCGGTGCGTGCCGTACCAGCCCAGTCATATTTGAGGACGTTGCGGATGAAGGTGCGTTCCTCAGCCGACTGCATGTCACTGCCGATGAAGCTGCCGCTCACCCACAGGCGGCCGCCGTCGTTGAGGTAGTCGGTCAGGAGGCGGCGCGTGGCAGCGTCGAACGTCTTGTAGGGTCGGAGATTCTGCGGGGCGTCGCGCTCAAGGCCGCAGATGTAGTCGACCATGTCGTAGTTCTCGAGCTTGACCGACCCGTCGAGCAGCGCCGCCTTGCTGCACGAGGCAAAGGTGTAGTCGCCCGCCGCGGCGATGGCTTTGCCGTGGAGGACGGGAAAGTCGAAGGTGTTGCCCATGATTTTCTGGCCCACCAGTTCCGTGCCGCTGTAGCCCAGTCCCTCGCTGTCGTCGCGCCCTGCCGTGGCAGGGTTGTAGCAGAGTTGTCGGCCCGCGAAGGCTGTGGTGTAATTGTAAGCCACGCCCAAGTCCTCGTCGAGGTCAAAGCCCAGACTGTCCGGGCGCTCCACGCGGGCAGGACCGCTGAGGCGCTCGAAGCCGTTGACGATGAGGACGCGCTTACTGCCCTCCGCGCCGCGTCGCACGCTCAGCACTTCGGAGGGGAAACTTTCGCCGCCGCGGTTCACGGCGGTCACCTTGAAGCTGTATTGCTGCCCCTCGATGAGCGGCATGGTGAAGTCGCGCTGACCCTCCACGAGTTGGCCGTTGTCGAAGCCCTCGTCGCCCACCTTCGTGTAGACCACGTAGCCCGTTGGGCGCGCGTTGTCGTTGATGGTGTCGGGCGTGCTCTCCCACGACAGCCTCACCCTGCCGTTGTCGGTGAGCGTGGCGGCAAAGTTGCGCACGGGCAGCGGCTGCATTTCGTAGTGGCTGACACCGTGCTGGTAGTTGACGAAGTGGAGGATGCCCTTATAGATGGCGCGCGCCATGGCGAACTTGAACAGCGGGTCGTGGCCATACTTCATGTCGGTGAAATTCTGGTGCGAGAACATTTCGAGAATGGCGGAAGGCACGTCGGGCGTGCGCGTTTCGCCATAGTTGCGGTCCCACAGTTCACGGCGCGTCCACGACGTGTTGAAGATGCGCGAGAGGTCGGTCGTCACCGTAGTCATCAGCGCCGCAATAAAATCGCTAGAGGCCTGGCGCGAGATGCCCGAAACGTAGTTCGTGTTGCCGTAGCCGTCCACCGTAGTGCAGATGCCCAGCGTGCCGTAGATGGCGTTGTCGGCGCGCACTCCGGCGTCGCTGTGGACGGCGAGAGCCAGTTCAAAAGGCACGCCGCGTCCTGCCGTCCCCGGCATATAGGTGCTGCCGCCGCCGAGGTAGTTGAGCATATAGGAGCGCGAGCGGATGTCGTCGTTATAGTCGTTCGTGCCGTCGTCGCGGCAGTAGAGCGTGTCGGGCAGTCCGCTCCATTGTGCCTGGTAGCGCGCCCCCTCGAGGAAGCGGGGCAGACCGCTCGTGCCGACTGTTCCGCGCTCGTTCTGGCCTACGCCGCCGCCGAAGCGCACGCCGTCGGCGGTCACCACGCCGCGGTAGTCACTCTGGTTGGTGAGTACCACACGACCGTCGCGTTGCTGGCCCTCGTCGAACTCGAACGTGCCGAGGTAGACCCATGTTCCGCCGCCCATCTGCTGGTTGACGCGGAACTGCGTGCGGCCGCCCTTGTGGTAGACCGTATAGTGCGCGTCGCTGACGCTGTTGGGGCGGGTGGCATAGCTGACGTAGACGGCGTAGCTGCCGGCGCGCGGAATGCGCGGCGTCCATGTGGCGGACGCCAGGCGTGAGCGGCGCGTCGTCGTGCCCACTTGTCGCGCCGTGCCGAGACGGAAGGGCAGAATGCTGTCGTTGAGCACGCCGTAGGGAGGGGCGAAACCGCACGAGTCGTTGACGTTCGCCCATGCCGCGTCGTCCGCCACGACCTCCTCGTAAATGCCCTGCCGCTCGGGCGCATCGTTGTCCACGACCGCCTCAAACGTCTGCGTGTCGCGTTCGCGGGCTGTCGCCACCACGGCACCCGCGTTTTCGAGCATGGGGATGAGGAAGGGATTGACGAACGACTGCGTGAAGAGGTCTTCGCAGGTGCAGAAAATGCGCGGGCGCTGCCATTTCCATTCGCCCTGCCGGTAGTAGCGGCCGTGGCTTGCGTTCACCATGAGGTGGCGTCCAGCCAGTCCGCGGCTCACGCTGTAGGGGCGCGACACGTTTTGCACCCACGGGTTGCCCGTGTAGTTGATGTCGCCCCACATTCGGGAGCGGTCTTCGCCGTCTTCGCGGTAGATGTTGGGGATGAGGTCTTCGATGCGCTGTCCCTTTTTCGACAGAATCGTGAGGCGGTAGGTGTTGAACGGTGGCGGCAGTTGGCGGCCCAGTTCTTTGTAAATGCGCGCCACGCTCTGCGGCGTGAAGGGCTGCGAGCAGAACGACTCGTTGGCGTAGACAAAGAGCAGTCGCTCAGCTTCGTTGATGAGGCAACTGTCCATCTTCATCGCGTTGACGGGGACGTAGTTGGGTACGGCGTATGTGGAGAAATATTGCCCCACGGCGGCGCTGAGGTCTTCGTCGACAGCCGTCTGGGCATGGATAAGGCCTGCGGCGAGCACAGGCGCGAGCAATAGAATCAGGAGTTTCTTTCTCATCGAATTGGGGAAATTGGCGGCGCGGAAAGCATTGTTTTTTCGCCCCACTTTCAAATGGCAGCAAAGTTACGATTTTTTCCTGTAAGTCAGCCCCTTTTCCGCGACAGATATGGGCGCAGAAATCCTAGTCCAAAGCAATGAAAAATTAGTCCTGAGCTTTTTACCCAAAAGCTCAGGACTAATTCTCAAAAGCTCAGGACTAAT
>JAUNOO010000115.1 GCA_030531095.1 Bacteroidales bacterium | reverse complement strand
ATATTGTTTATCAGCAAGTTATAAAATGCATGTTTTTTGAGTGACGAAGTCAGGTGAGCTTTTTACCCCAAAGCTCAGGACTAGTTTTTGTTGGTTCCGGTCGCGCTTTTTGTAGCTTTGATAAATAACTCACAAACAAAATGTTGAGCGCAGACTCTACGACGTTGCCACCGCGCTGTAGCGGGCGCGAATCGGATTCACTAAATCTTGATACTGATAGTCCTATAAAAATTGGGTCCATAACCCATTTTGTGCCAATAATTTGCACGAGGACAACAGGTATATCGTTCCCATTTAAATTTGCTGGGATATAATTTTGATAGTCCTAAAGTGGGTTATGATAGTTGTGGTAAAAGTTTCGGTAAAAGCGAAGAAGAAATTGAGGAACGCGGCGGATTTATTTGGCGACGCGACACTTCTTCTTTTCCGCCACGAGCCCGCTCTGTGCCGTCCGCTTTTACGGCGTGCCCGACTTGCCAATCCGCCAGCGCAAGCCCAACTGCAAACTAAAGTTGAGCGGATGGTCGTGGCGCAAGGTGGGCAGCGTGCTCCCGTCCTTAACGTAGTACGTGACGCCGGGCTCGATGAAGAGCCCCCAGCGGCGGCTGAGTCGTGCTTCTACGCCGGCGGCGGCTTCGAGCGAGGCTTGCCACAAACCGCGCCCCACGGTGGCGTGCTCCGAAGTGCCTTCTGCCACACCGCTCACGACGTAGTCGGTCGTCCACTCGCCGCTCACGCATTTGGCGAAGCTGCCGCCGGCGGTGGCGTAGAGGTCGAAGGCATTCGAGCGGTAAAGGCTGTAGTTCAAATGCAGGGGAACGCCGACATAATGGAGGCGCTGCACGGTGGCATAGTAGGTGTCTGCGCTACCCGACTGCAAATCGGTGCGCAAATAGGTGTAGTCGAGTCCGGTTTCGAGGGCAAGGCGGTCGGTGAGGGGCACACTCACGTTGAAGGCGAGGCGCAAAGGCAATTTGTGGTCGATGTGGCTGTAGACGTTCTGACTGATGTTCTGAAGCAGCACGGCGGAGTAGTTGTCTGCCGCCGGCTGCTCACCCTCATCGCTCATTGTGCTGCTGACCTGCGGCAGATAGGCGTAGCCACTCTGGGTGACGTTGCCCGCCGTCGTGCCTTCCACGCTCACCGCGAAGGCCACGCCGCGCTTTGTAGGGGCGGCTGCACTCGCGAGCGACGGAGATTCCTCGCGCGCGCGGTTCCTATTATTATATAGCAACGCCCTGTCGGCCCTATCCGTCTGGGTAGGTGCCTTCGCGGCGGGCATTTCAGCCTCAGCACTGCCTTCGGCGGACGCTTCTTGAAGGTCTGCAACCGCTTCAGGGGCATCGGCCGACGCCACGCGCTGCATCATTTGCGCAGCAGGGGCTTGGCCTTGCGGAGCAGCGGCGGCGAGGGCAAAGGCTGTTTGAGAAAGCGCTTCCTCTTCACCCTGGGGCGCTGCAGCCAAGAGGGGTTCTTCAGCAGGATAGGTCTCGGTTTCAGTCGCCGAGGGAACTTCTGCCCCACCCTGCTTCGGGTTTGTGGCTGGGGCGGTTTCTGCCATTTGCGGCGCGGCAGGATTTTGTTGTTCGCTTGCCGAGGGCATAAATACCGCCACGAGCACGGCTGCCGCCGCACTCACAGTGACCGCAAGCGCCCCCAGGCGAAAAGCTTTGCGACGGGCGCGCTGACGCCGCAAGGCTGCGTCCTGCACAGCCAGTTCACGCTCAAGGCGCGCCCATCCGTCGGCAGGCGGAGGCGTGGCGTGGTCTGACAGACTGTCGTGGAGTTTTTGCTCCCAATCGTTAAGTCGGTTCATGCGTCTTGAGCGTTTAGATAATGGATGATTTTCTGTTTCAGTGCGGCGCGGGCGCGCAGATATTGCGAGGCGGAAGTACTTTCGCCGATGCCCAACCGCTGGGCGATTTCTTTATGACTCCAACCCTCAATCAAATAAAGGTTGAGCACCATGCGGTAGCCTTGTGGTAACTCGCTGATGAGCCTAGTCACGACTTCCGGCGGCACGTCGGGCGGTTCGTTTTCCTCGTCGTCGACCACGTCTGGCAGTTCGTCCACGTCGCTTTCCCTCCGGGCTGCGCGCTCCGTCAGGTAGGTCAAGGCAGCGTTGGTGAAAAGACGGCGCAGCCATGCCGCCAGCGAACCCTCGCCGCGGTATTCGAACCGACTGATGACCGCAAACACTTTCAGAAAGCCGTCGTGGAGGAGGTCTTCCGCCTCTTCACGCCCGCCCACATAGCGAAGGCAGAGCGACAGCATCGGTCCAGCGTAGGTCTCATACAAGACTTTGCGGGCACGGTTGTCGCCTCGTTGGCATCCGTCTGTCAGTTCGCGTTCGGTCATGGAGAAGGTCCGTCCTTTTCTATTTAATAAACTGGAGCCGATGAAATATCTTGCACCTCATCGGAGATATTTTTCCATCGTTTTTATGAAAATTCTTCCGCCCTCGTGTCTATGCCTTCCCGTGCCGAAAGAGCAAGTGGCCGGGTACAATGAGCATCACGGCAAAGGCAGCGGCGAAGTAGAGGAAGGCGGCAAGACCCATTCCGCCGTGGCTGATGTCGGTGAGCATATACAGTCCGGCGCAGAGGGACAGGAAGGGGCACGCCATCATGGCGCGTTCCTGGAGCACGGTGCCCGTCAGGCTCACGCCGACGGCACAGAGTATCAGCGTCAGGGGCAGGAGAAATAGCCACGAGAGGGTGGAGAGCGAGACGAAGACGGCGGTGAGCAGAAACGCCAATTTCATCACCTGCCAAATGTGACCGACAAGCCGCTCCACGTAGTTGTCGCCCTCTTCGTCCACCGTGTGTCCGTAGCGCCACTGCAAGGGATAGCCGATGAGGGGAATGGCAAACCAGCCCCACATCCACATGCCATTTTCGGTGAGGGCGATGAGGGCGTACTCCACCACCGACACGGCGACGGTGACATAGCCCCACAGGAGGAAGGCGTTGAAGCGCCCCACTCTCAGGTTTTCTTTCGCCGCGCGAATCATGCGGTCTGTGGTGGAATCGGTAATTGCCATTTTCGGAGTATTTATTTATAAATCAGAAATATCGCAGGGATTTTCCCGAGGTCGGGCAGTCCGCGCTGCTTCCATTCCTTGATGGGTAGCGTGCGGATAAACTCCTGTTCGGTGGTGAGCCCTGCCGCCACACAAAGGCGGATGCGCGGATTGCAAGCCGAACAGATGTCGGCAAAGAGCTTGGCGTTGCGGTAGGGGGTTTCGATGAAGAGTTGCGTCTGGTCTTCGGCAATGGCGCGCGCCTCCAACTGCTTCAGGCGCTTGGCACGGGCGCTACCGTCGATGGGCAGATAGCCGTGGAAGGCGAAACTCTGGCCGTTGAAGCCGGAGGCCATGACGGAGAGCAGAATGGACGACGGCCCAACGAGGGGCACAACGGAAAGTCCTTCGCGCTGGGCGATGGCAACGACGTCGGCACCGGGGTCGGCGACGGCGGGACAGCCGGCCTCACTGATGACGCCGACCGACTCGCCCTTGCGCAACGGTTCCAGGTAGCGCGAGAAGAGGGCGGCATCGGCGTGCTTGCCCATCAGGTAGAAGGTGAGGGCATCAATGTCGATGTCGCGGTCCACCTGCTTCAGGAAACGGCGGGCGGTGCGCACTTCCTCCACGATGAAGTGGCGGATGGAGAGGATAATTTCTTTGTTGTAGGGGGGCAGCACGCGCTCAATGGCGGTTTGGCCGAGCGTGACGGGGATGAGATAGAGTGAAGCCATATTTCCGGGGCTGTTCTATTGGTTTGACTTGCAGGAAATGCCGAGTTGGGCAAAGGTCTTCTGCCCTTTCAGGTAGTAGCGCACGAGGAGCAGAAAGGGGACGCGCTCGGGGATGGCAGTGACCACCGTCGCCTTGAGGTTGCGCTCACGGTCGGACTTCAGCTGGTCTTTCCAGTCCTTGAAGGCTTTGCGGCCACGGCGGACGGCGCGGGCATTGGCGAAGTCGCCCTTGAGGACAAACTGCAGTGCGGCGAGGTAGTCGAGCCACCAACGCAGGCGCATCACGGGGCGCAGTTCGGCGTCGGGCAAGTTCTTGTAGAGCATCGAAAGGTTGTTGCGGAAATTGAGAAACGTCTTTCGCGGATTGCCCTGTTCGAGCGAAGCGCCGCCAACGTGCCAGGCACGGCTCTGCGGGATGCAGACAATGCGGCGACCGCGGCTGCGCAAACGCCAACAGAGGTCTATCTCCTCCTGATGGGCAAAGAAGCGACCGTCAAGTCCGCCGCCGGCGTTCCAGTCGGTACTTCTCATCATCAAGGCAGCGCCTGTGGCCCAGAAAATGTCGGTCACGCGGTCGTATTGCCCCGCGTCCTGCTCCACGTCGGCAAAGACGCGACCGCGACAGAAGGGGTAGCCATAGCGGTCCATAAAGCCGCCCGCCGCCCCTGCGTACTCGAAGCTCTGGCGCGCCTTGTAGCTCAGCAGTTTGGGCTGACACGCCGCCACGTCGGGGTGCGCGTCCATATAGTCGAGCAAGGGTTTCAGCCAGTCCTTCTCCACCTCCACGTCAGAGTTGAGGAGCAGAAAATATTCGGCATCCACCTGTGCCAGCGCGCGGTTGTAGCCTTCGGCAAAGCCGTAGTTTTCGGGCAACTGAATGAGGCGCACCTGCGGAAATTCGCGGGCGAGCATCTCGCACGAGTCGTCGGTCGACCCGTTGTCCGCCACGATGACCTCGCCGTCCTCGCCCGACCCTTCAATGACGGAGGGCAAGAACTGGCGCATCATGTCGCTGCCGTTCCAGTTGAGAATCACAACGGCTATTCGCTTTTTGTTCATGGGATATTCCATAATTATTTAGTCTATTCCGTTACACCCCCTCAAAACTCCTCTGCCAAAAGACATTCGCCATTGGGCGTGAAGTCGCCGAGGCGCACAGTCGTAAGGGAGTTATCAGCAGCCGCTTGGGGGCTGGAGAGTTCCACGCGAATGTAGTTGTCGGTGAAGCCGTGGAGGAGACCACCGTCTTTGGCGTGCTCCCACAGCACGGGGCGCGTCTGCCCGATGTGGGCGGCATAGAATGCCTTGCGCTTCTGCTCCGAGAGAGCCAACAGGCGCTGACTGCGGGCGTGCTTGGTCTGCGCGTCTACCGAGTGGGGGATTTCGAGGGCCTTTGTGCCCGGGCGTTCCGAATAACTGAAGACGTGGAGTTGCGAAATGTCGAGCCCCTCGATGAAGCGGAAGGCGTCCTCGAAATAAGCGTCCGTTTCGCCGCGCGTGCCCACAATGACGTCCACGCCGATGAAGGCGTCGGGCATAACTTCCTTGACGCGCGCAATCTTCCGGGCAAAGAGCGCCGTGTCATAACGGCGGTGCATCAGGCGCAGCACGTCGTCCGAACCGCTCTGGAGCGGGATGTGGAAGTGGGGCATGAAGGCTCGCGAACTGGCGCAATAGTCGATGATTTCGTCGGTGAGCAGATTGGGCTCAATGCTCGAAATGCGGTAGCGCGCAATGCCTTCCACCTGGTCAAGTGCCTTCACGAGGTCAAAAAAGGTTTCGCCCGTGGAGCGTCCGAAGTCGCCGATGTTGACCCCCGTGATGACGATTTCCTTACCGCCCTCGTGCGCCACAGCCTCAGCCTGTGCCACGAGCGACGCCACCGAACCGTTGCGCGAACGACCGCGGGCGATGGGGATAGTGCAGTAGGTGCAATAGTAGTTGCAACCGTCCTGCACCTTCAAGAAGTAGCGGGTGCGGTCACCGCGCGAACACGACGGCACGAAGGTGGTGATTTCGCGCGTAGGCACGGCGATGGCTTCGTGGCAGGCGTCGCCCTCGGTGAGCGACTTCTTCTGCGCCATGCGCTCGCGGATGTAGCGCACCACTTCGCCCTTGTGTTCCATGCCCACAACAAGGTCCACGCCGTCGAAACCCGCGATTTCTTCGGGCTTCAACTGGGCGTAGCAGCCCATGACCACCACAAAAGCCCCAGGGTGCTCGCGCGTGAGGCGATGAATGGCCTGGCGGCACTTATGGTCGGCCACGTCAGTGACAGAGCAAGTGTTGATGATGCAGATGTCGGCGCGCTCGCCTTTCTCCGCAGGACGCACGCCCTGCCGCGCCAAAGCATCGCGCAGCGAGGAGGTCTCGGCGAAGTTCAACTTACAGCCTAAGGTGGCGTAGGCCGCGCACATATTATATATAGGAGTGTCGTCAGTCATATTTCTGTTGCTGTAGCGCCCGCCTGCTTTCCCGTTCTCCCCCACCCGAGACGCCCGAAGTGGGGGCAGTTTCAACCGCATTTCGCGAAGAATTGTGCAATTTTGAAAGCGCAGACAAAGGTACAACATTCTGCTGACGTGTGAAAATTTCGCGAAAATAAAAACTATCGCTCAACTGAAAATCAAATAGTTAGAAAGATACAAATGTTAAATCTTCAATTCTGCTCAAAAAAAGTTTGGGGGAAATCTTGTGGGGAATAAAAAAGTCCGTACCTTTGCAGCGTTTTAATAAAGCAATTGATTGTTTAACTAAAAAAACTTACAACAAAATGAAAAAGTTAGTTTTCATGTTCGTAGCTATGGCTGCTATTTCTTTCGCTTCTTGCGGTGGTTCTGAAAAGGCTGCTGACGCTGCTGCTGATAGCCTCGCTGCTGCTGACAG
>JAUNOO010000114.1 GCA_030531095.1 Bacteroidales bacterium | reverse complement strand
GCGTCCGAAAAAAACTTGAATGTCTTTTTCGGACGCCGATGGGCTTTGAACTTTTTCTTATGTCTGTCTCACTTCCTATTGAAAAGCGGTTCAGAAAGAAATGTTATGGTCTTTATGTAGATACAGATAAATACAACCCGCTGACGATTATCGTCGCAATAGCTACAATGTCTGTTCCCGAATCCTTGAACAGATTGTCATATCTCTCCACAAGTGGCAAGATGAACCATTTGCAGATGGACGCGGTGCGCTTTGTGATGTCGTTTCTTTGAGCCATATTTTTTTAGATGATAAAAAGGGGTGCTGTTCTACTTGCAAAGATACGTTCTCCCCGCAAAGGGTTTCACCATGCCGAACCATTAAATGTATGGGCTTGGGCTTCTGTTTGAGAAAAATATAGTACATTTGCAAATCGGCACACAATGTGCCCGCCACAAAACACGTGTTTATGAAAAAATTTATCCTTACCACCTGCCTGCTGCTGCTCGCCTGCGTGGCACCGGCCAATGCCCAGACGGAGAACGGACAGGTTCAGACAGGTCAGGTGCAAACAGCCGCACAAGTGCAGAACGGTCAGGCTCAAGCCGCTCTGGGGCAGACTGTAAAGGCACCCGCCAAGTTTGGCTGCCTGCGCTACGACTCTCTGCTCCACGCCCTGCCCGAATATGGCGCCATGCAGATTCAGCTCCAGAAGCTCCGCGAAAAGTATGAGGCTGAGGTGAGCTACAACGAACAGGGCTTCAAGCGTATGTTTGCCGAATACCTGCAGGGGCAAAAGGACTTCCCGCAGAACATTCTGCTCAAGCGCCAGCGCGACCTTCAGGCCGAAATGGAGAAAGGCATTGCCTTCCGCGAGGAGGCAGACAGCCTGCTGCAAGCCGCTGAGGCGGACATGGAACAACCCGTGCGCGACCTGCTCAACGCCGCCATCGAAGCGGTGGGTTTGGAGCGGGGCTACGATTATATCATCGACCTCGACAACAGTCCGTTGCCCTTCATCAACCCCGCACTCACCGAGGACGTCACGCCTCTGGTGCTCCAGAAAATAGGCATCCTACGCAACAAATGATGACCGCCCGCGGGCTTTCGTCCCACAGTCTCTGATGCACAACATAAAGTCTTCACTCACAGCCGCGAACGGCGGTCCAATCGGTGTTTTCGACTCGGGCTATGGCGGACTGACTATCCTGAGGCAAATCAGGCAGTTCCTGCCGCAGTACGACTACATCTATCTGGGCGACAACGCCCGCGCGCCCTACGGCAACCACTCCTTCGAAGTCATCTACCGCTACACGCTCGAAGCGGTGGAGGCGCTCTTTGCGCGTGGCTGCCAACTGGTGATTCTGGCGTGCAACACGGCTTCGGCGAAGGCCTTGCGCACCATCCAGCAGCGCGACCTGGAACGGCTCGACCCGGCGCGCCGCGTGCTGGGCGTCATCCGCCCCACGGTGGAGGCGGTGTGCCGACTGACGACCTCGCGCCACGTGGGCGTGCTGGCCACGGCGGGCACCGTCAACTCGGGCTCCTATACGCTCGAAATCCACAAGCTGGCGCGCGACATCGTCGTCACCGGTCAGGCGTGCCCCATGTGGGTGCCGCTCGTGGAGAACTATGAATTCGACTCGCCCGGCGCCGACTACTTCGTGCGCAAGCGCATTGAGGGCATCTTGCGCCTCGACCCGGAAATCGATACCCTCATTCTGGCGTGCACCCACTATCCCCTGCTGATGAACAAGATTGTGAAGTACACGCCGCCCGGCGTGCGCATCATGCCGCAGGGCGAATACGTCGCCGCCAGCCTGAGGGACTACCTCGTGAAGCACCCCGAAATGGCGGCGCGCTGCACAGAGGGCGGGCAGTGCCACTACCTCACCACCGAAAACACCGCCAAGTTTCGCGAGAGCGCCACGCTCTTCATGCACGAGCAGGTGGAGGTGGAACAGATTGAACTCTGAGGACGGCGCGCCTCTCCTTCTTCCCTCCGAAAAATATAAAGATGACCTCACCAACCCCTTCTCCCTCCATACTCATCACAGGTGCGAGCGGCTTCATCGGCAGTTTCCTTGTCGAGGAAGCATTGGAGCGCGGCATGACGGTGTGGGCGGCAGTGCGCCCTTCGAGCAGCCGAAAGTACCTGCAGGACGCGCGCATCCGCTTCGTCGAGCTCGACTTGGGCAGCGACGAACGGCTGAAGGCGCAGCTGGAACAGCACCGGCAGGCGCACGGCGCGTGGCAGTACGTCATCCACGCCGCGGGTGCTACGAAATGCCGGCGGCAGGAGGACTTCTTCAGCGTCAACACTGAGGGCACACTGCGCCTGGCGCGGCTGTTGCTCGAGACGGACACCCTCGAAGGACGCTTCATCTTCGTCAGTTCGCTCAGCGTCTACGGCCCGCTCCACGAGGCGGACTACGCACCCATCGCGGACGGCGACACGCCCTGCCCCAACACGGCGTACGGACGCTCCAAACTGCGCGCCGAGGAAGGACTGGCTGCAATGGCGGGGCTGGACTACGTGATACTGCGCCCGACGGGCGTCTACGGCCCGCGCGAGAAGGACTACTTCCTCATGGCGAAGAGCATCGCGCAGCACGTGGATTTCGCTGTGGGCTACCGCCGGCAGGTTCTCACCTTCATCTACGTGCGCGACCTTGTGGCGGCGGCATTTCTGGCGCTCACCAACGGCAGATGCGGGGCGGGCTATTTCCTCACTGACGGCGGCGAATACAGTTCGCGCAGCTTCTCCGACCTGCTCCAGAAAGCTATCGGCACGCGCCACGTGCTCCACATCAAGGCGCCACTGTGGGTGCTGAAGGCGGTGTGCAAAGTGGCGGGCGCACTCGCTGCAATCAGCGGCACAACCGCCACGCTCAACACCGACAAGTACAACATCATGAGCCAGCGCAACTGGCGGTGCGACATCACGCCGGCGCGCCGCGAACTCGGCTACTCGCCCGCCTATCCGCTGGAACGGGGCGTGGAGGAAGCCGTCACATGGTATAAACAGCAAAAATGGATTTGAACATCATCGGGCGCCTCGAGCGTCAACGCGGTCTGCTCGGCGTGGAGAAAGTCACGCTGGCCTACACCCTCTTCACCACGCTCGTCATCTTCCTCGTGTGGGGGCGGATGACGGCACCCCAATTGCTCCTCCAAGGGCGCATCCTCGTGGTGGCTGGCATCGCCGCGACGTGCCTTGTCTACCGCATTATGCCCTGCCGCCTCGCGCTCCTGTTGCGCTACTTCTTTCCGCTCTCGCTCCTCGCTTATTGGTATCCGGACACCTATGAGTTTTGCCAGCTCTTCCCCAACCTCGACCACGTCTTTGCCGCCGCCGACTTGTGGCTCTTTGGCTATCAGCCTTCCATTCGTTTCAGCGAAGTGGTGAACTCAAAGTTGTGGAGCGAGCTGTTCCACATGGGCTATTTTTCCTACTACCCTCTCATCGCCCTCACCATCCTCGTGCCGCTCTTCAGCGACACGAAGCAATTTGGGCGCACGGCTTTCGTAGTGCTCGCCTCGTTTTTCCTCTACTACCTGATATACCTGTTCCTGCCCGTGGCTGGACCGCAATACTACTTCCACGCCATCGGTCTCGACGCGGCGCAGAACGGTTGCTACCCCCACATCGGCGACTACTTCCGCACGCACACCGAAATGCTCGACTCGGCAGGCACAGAAGGCTTCTTCCGCGAACTGGTGGAGTCGGCGCAGGAGAGCGGCGAACGCCCCACTGCGGCTTTCCCTTCGTCGCACGTCGGCATCAGCACCATCCTGATGCTGTTGATGCGGCGCAACAAGCGCGTCATCATGTGGTGTATGCTTCCGCTCTACGTCCTGCTCTGCTGCTCGACGGTCTATATCGAAGCCCACTACTTCGTCGACGTCATTGGCGGCTTGGCATCTGCCTTCCTCTTCTATTGGCTCACGCAGCGCCTCTACCCCAAGATGGAGCACATCACCCTCTGAGGCGGAAATCTGTTTTGCAAGAAAAATACTTAATCACATAATCCACAATTCGACATGAAACGAAGCTTCCTTTCCCTCCTGTTGGCAACTCCCGCGCTCTTGCTCTCGGCACAGACGACGGGCGGCGGCATTTCGGCCGAACTGCTGCAACAAATCAAGTCGGCACAGCCCGACGCTTCCTCCCAACGCGCCCTCCGCAACGCTCTGGCGGGCACAAGCATCAATGCGCTCGCCACTGTGGCGGACAATCCTTCTGCCACCGACAGGTATTTCTCCGACAAAGTGGACTCGAAGGGCATCACCAACCAGGAATCCTCCGGCCGCTGCTGGCTCTTCACGGGGCTCAACGTGATGCGCGCCAAGATGATTGCCAAATACAACCTCGGCGACTTCCAGTTCTCGCAGGCCTACGGCTTCTTCTACGACCAGCTCGAGAAGTCGAACCTCTTCCTCCAGGCTGTCATCGACAACGCCGACAAACCTATGAGCGACCAGAAGGTGGAATGGCTCTTCAAGAACCCGCTCTCTGACGGCGGCACCTTCTGCGGCGTGCAGGACATCGTGACGAAATACGGTCTCGTCCCCGCCGAAATCATGCCCGAGAGCTATAACGCCAACAACACTTCGCGCATGTCGAAACTCCTCGCGCTCAAGCTCCGCGAGTACGGTCTGAAACTCCGCGACGCGGCTGCGAACGGCGCCAAGTCCGCCCAGCTGCAGAAGCAGAAGACGGAAATGCTCGCCACCGTCTACCACATCCTTGCCATCTGCCTCGGCGAACCGCCTACGGAGTTCACCTGGACGCGCATGGACGCTTCGGGCAAACCCGTCGACACAAAGACCTACACGCCGCTCTCGTTCTATAAGGAATACGTCGGCGCTGACCTCAAGGGCAACTACGTCATGCTCATGAACGACCCCTCGCGCCCCTACCACAAGACCTACACCATCGACCTTGACCGCCACGTCTACGACGGCAACCAGTGGACTTACCTCAACCTGCCCATGGACGAAATCAAGGCTATGGCCATTGCTTCCATCAAGGACTCCACGATGATGTACTTCTCCTGCGACGTGAACAAATTCTACAACTCGAAGACGGGCGTCCTCAGTCTTGACAACTACGACTACGGCGCACTCCTCGGCACTGACTTCCCCATGAACAAGGCCGACCGCATCCGCACGTTCGCCTCTGCCTCCAGCCACGCCATGACGCTCATGGCGGTTGACCTCGACGCTGACGGCAAGTCGAAGAAGTGGATGGTTGAAAACTCCTGGGGCGCAACCTCTGGCTACAAGGGCCACCTCATCATGACCGACGAATGGTTCGACGAATACATGTTCCGCCTCGTCGTCGAAAAGCGTTTCGTCCCCGCCGCCACGCTCGAACTGCTCAAGCAGGAGCCCACCGTGCTACCCGCCTGGGACCCCCTCTTCCAGCCTGAGGAATAAATATTGGGGATAGTTTATGTCCCCTCCCTTTAGAAAAACAGAACAGAGAAAACAGAACAGAATGATATCACCACTGATATTCAAAGACATTTATAAAGACAAGATTTGGGGCGGTCCAGGAATAGGCCGCCTCAAAGGCTTGTCCATACCCGACAACATCGGCGAGAGCTTCGAAGTGTCGGGTTTGCCCGGCGACGAGTCGGTCGTGGCGGAAGGCGAGTTTGAGGGGCAGACGCTCCGACAGCTCACATCCCGCTTCGGTTCCCGTTTGGTGGGCGCACAGAACTTTGCTCGTTTTGGCACAGACTTTCCCTTGCTCGTCAAGTTCATTTCCGCCGGCCGCGACCTCAGTCTTCAGGTCCACCCCGACGATGCAATGGCCCACACCATGGGGCATCCTTACGGCAAGAATGAGATGTGGTTCATCGTGGAAGCCGACCCCGAGTCGCACATTTGCGCCGGCTTTTCCTGCGGCTTTTCCGAAACGCAATACCTCGTGGCTCTGGCCCACAACAACCTGGGCGACCACGTCAATGTCGCCGACACGCATCCCGGCGACTGCTTCTACATCCCCGCCGGCTGCATTCATGCCATCGGCGGCGGCAACCTCCTCATCGAAATCCAGCAGAGCAGCGACGACACCTTCCGCGTCTACGACTACGACCGCGTCGACGCCAACGGCCACAAGCGCGAGCTCCATATCGAGCAGGCGCGCCACGCCCTCAACTTCGACGAGCGTCCCTCCACGCGCACCGACTATCCGCGCGACGTAGAGGGTGCAGTGCCCCTCGTCAGTTGCGCGTCGTTCACTACCCGCGCCTGTCGCTTTACCGCCTCCGGCACGCTCGACTACGCCGCGCTCGACTCCTTCGTCATCTTCACCGTCTACTCGGGCGAGGGCCTTTTCACCGACGCTGTCGGAAACGTCCTGCACCTCCGCGCCGGCCGTTCCGCCCTCTTTCCCGCCGAGAACCCGGCCGTCAGCGTTGAGCCCCTCGGCGGCGCGCCCTGCTGTTTCCTTGAGGCAAGCATTCCCTGAGCCTGCCGCCCAAGAATTCCCCTCCACACCTGTCGCCCGCCCCAGCCGTGGCGGCGAAACCCCAACCAAAAGGGCTGACTCCCATCGTCCAGGAGTCAGCCCTTATTGGTATAAAAATTCGTGTGCATAGTCCATATATGTGCCGATAATTTGCAGGAGGAAAAAGATATGTTTTTCCCTTTCCAAAAAAGTCCTGAGCAAATTTAAATTA
>JAUNOO010000113.1 GCA_030531095.1 Bacteroidales bacterium | reverse complement strand
TGGACTTTTTGAGAATTAGCATTGGACTAAGTTGCAAAAGCCCAAATCGCGGCGCGCGGAGAACGGGCGCACGCCGAAAAAACCGCGTAATGCGCTTTCATTTTGACACAAAAAATACGGGGAAACACTGTTTTTGCAAGTGTTTCCCCGTGTGATTTCGGGTATTTCGCACCAGAAATGTGACATTTTGTAAGTGCGAATTTGGCTTTCGGACGGGCTTTTTCTCGTGGTATGCGGTTAGAGGGGGCGGACTACATCAGCGGTTGGCTGTCGGCGTCGCTGTCCGTGTCATAGTCGGTGGGCGCTGCGTCGCTGCCCGTTTCCATTCTCCTCTTAAACTCCTCCAGCAGTTCCTCGCCCTTGGTGCTTGTCTTGCCGAGCTTCACCTCCGAATCGTTACTCGTGTCCTGGCTGAGCAGTTTCGCGGGACTGCAGCTAATCCTGCTCATGCTATGCGCCGAAATTGTGGCTGTGGCGGATGTCAACTCCTTGGCTTCGATAGCACCGTTGGAGCTCGCCTTCAGATTGGCGTTCTTGTTGCAGACACCGGCGAAGGTGCCTTTTGCCATCGAGGAAAAATCGGCGGAGAACGACTCGCAGTAGAGCAGGTCGACGTTCACCCTGCCCATGCTGCTGCCGCTGGCGTCGAAGTTTCCGCTCACCAGTTTGTTGGCATCAAATATGGCGGCGCTCTCACTGCTGACGGTCGCGTCGTCGCACATGATGCCGTCGAGTTCTATCGTGCCTGCGCTCGACAGGTCTGCCTTAAACTTCGTGCAGACTACAGCTGCGCCTTTGATAATTCCTGCCGACGACACGCTGAGGCGCAGTTCGCCGTCGGCTTGCAGGATGTCCTTGAGTTCAATCTGGCCCATCGACTCCGTTTTCAGTCTGTTGAGCATCGGTCCCTTGATAGTCACGGTGGCAACCTCGCTGCCGTCACCGTTCACGCCTTGAGGTATGCTGATGCTCAGCTTGCCGTCTTTCGCTTCGAGGCGGAACTTGTCGGCGTACTTCTCGTTGATTCTGGCACTGATGCTCCGCTCGTCGGTAAGCGTGGGGGTGTAGACCACTTTTATGCACGTGCTGACGCTGAGCGCGGAGTAGTCTGCCACTTCAAACGTGCGGGTGATGAACTTGTCGGCGGCTGCCTCCGTGGCAAACAGTGAAAAGCCCAGTGTAATCAGGGCGGCGCACAGACTGCGCGTGTGGGATGTGTGGATGCGTTTCATGTGGATAGCGTGTTTGAGGTTGGTATGTCTTTTTCTTGGCGGGGCGGACGGGACAGGACGAAGAGGGGATTTTGCCGCCGTCCGGACTGCCGCCTTTACTTATATAACGGACTCAACCCCGTTTTGTGACAGGCAAAGTACAAAAAAATTTTCATCACCCTCCCGATTCGTCGTGAAAATCCCATTTTTCGTCTATTTCAGTTGGAGGTTTCCCAACAATTCGCCAAATTTGCACTACCAAAACAGAGACAAAAATAATCAGAAGTAAAAATGAAAAAGTACATTCTCCCCGCCCTGTTCTTTGCTGCAGCAGCCACGCTCTCGGCTTGCGTCACTGCCACCGGCAGTTCTACGACTTCTTCCTCTCCCTCGGGCGATGACATTATCACCAAACTGGCGAGCAAACTCACGTCTTCCAGTTCCTCTTCCAGTTCCAGCTCTTCCACGAGCAGTCTCGTGTCGGGACTTCTCAGCTCCCTCCTCGGTTCTTCCAGCACCCTGTCGCAGGACGACCTCATCGGCACGTGGAACTACCAGAAACCCAGCTGCTCCTTCGAGTCTGAGAACCTTCTCTCCCAGGCCGGCGGCGTAGTTGCAGCCAATAAGATTGAAACCGAAATGTCCTCCGCCCTCTCCAAGGTGGGCATCAAGGAAGGCAGTTGCGCCTTCACCTTCAACAAGGACAACACCTATACGGCAACCATCGGCAGCAAGAAGATTTCGGGTAACTACACGCTCAATGCTTCCGAGAACACCATCACGCTGACCTACCTGAAGGGCGTGGCATCCATGACGCCGAAAATCACCAAGAGCGGCAGCACCATCAGCCTCCTTTTCGAGAGCGACAAGCTGCTCAACCTTGTCAGCACGGTCAGTGCCCTTTCGTCCAGTTCTTCCGCCAAGACGCTCAGCTCGCTCGTGAGCAACTACGACGGTATGTACATCGGACTTGAAATGCAGAAATAAATATTTTATCCTTGCAAATAGATTTGTGTCTTCGCTAACGGATAGGGGTTATCCGGAAGACACCAACAAAGCCGCGGGACCATGTGAATGGTGAACGCGGCTTTTGTGTTTTGTATATTATGCTTTTGTGGCCTTCTGCTCATCGCTTCTTGCCGATGAGCCACGGCAGCGTGAACACATTCGCCACGCAGAGCAGCGCCACACCCGTGTCGGCAAGGACAGCTACCCAGAGCGGTGCCATGCCCAGTGCGCCGAGCAGGAGTACCACCAGTTTGATGCCGATGGCAAGAGCAATGTTGGTGTGTACCAGTCGCCGCGTGGCGCGGGCTATGCGGATGGCTTCGGGCACCTTGGCTGGGCTGTCGCCCTGTATGACCACGTCCGCCGTTTCCACCGCCGCGTCGCTCCCCACGCCGCCCATTGCGATGCCCACGTGGCTCAGTGCCAGGGCGGGCGCGTCGTTGATGCCGTCGCCCACGAAGGCGAGGCATTTGCACGTCGGGTCGTCGAGCAACGTCTTCACGTGCGCTACTTTCTGTTCGGGCAACAGGTCGCCGTGGCAGTCCTTCAGTCCGATGCGCGCCGCCAAGTCTGCCACCACGGCGGTGCGGTCGCCCGAGAGCATCGTCTGTCGGCGTACCCCGAGGGCGGCAATTTCGCGCACGGCGTCGGCGGATTCGGGACGGGGCAAGTCGCGCAGCACGATGCGTCCAGCATATTCGCCGTCCACCGCGCAGACCACTTCGTTGAGTGCGTCGTCGCCAGCGTCGGCAGGCAGGGCGATGCCAGCGTCCGCCAGAAAACGGCGGTTGCCCGCCAGTACTTCGTGTCCGTCCACCTCTGCGCGCAGTCCGCGGCCAGCCAGTTCCTCCACGCGCCCGGTCTTGGGCGTTACTATCCTTGTCTCCTCAGCGTGCGTCACGATGGCGCGGGCGAGAGGGTGGGAACTGTGTCGCTCGGCTGCTGCGGCAAGAGCCAATAGTGCTTCGCGCGTCAGTGCGCCGGCGGTCTGTACGTCGTCCACACCAAATTGCCCCTGCGTCAGCGTGCCCGTTTTGTCAAACACCACCGTGTCCACGCGCGCCAGAGCGTCGAGGTAATTGCCCCCCTTGAAGAGTATGCCGCGGCGCGAGGCGTAGCCAATGCCACTGAAGTAGCTCAGCGGCACGCTCACCACGAGGGCGCAGGGGCACGACACGACGAGGAAGACGAGAGCGCGATAGATGTAGTCGCTCCACGCCACGTCCGTCCAGCCCACGAGTGGTGCCGCCAGCGGTGGCACGACGGCGATGAGCGCGGCAAGGGCTATGACCGTGGGGGTGTAGATTCGTGCGAAGCGGCGGATGAAAAGTTCCACCGGAGCCTTGCGGCTCGCCGCGTCCTTCACCATTTCCAGAATGCGCGACAAGGCGCTGTCGGCGTAGGCGCGCACCACTTTCAGCCGCACGGCGCGCGAGCCCGTCAGCATGCCTGCCGCCACTTCGCCGCCCGCCTCTATCGTGCGCGGCACGCTTTCGCCCGTCAGGGCAGAGGTATCGAACGCCACCGCCTCGTCGCCCAGCAGAATGCCGTCGAGCGGCACGCGGTCGCCGGCGTTCAGTTCGATGATTTCGCCCGGTTGCACACTCTCTGGCAGCAGTTCCACGCGCTCGCCGTCGCGCACCACCGCCACCGTCTCGGGGCGCAGTGCTATCAGTGCCTGAATGTCGCCCTGCGCCTTGTCCACCGCACTGTCCTGAAAGCGTTCGCCCACGGCGTAGAACAGCATGACCGCCACGGCTTCGGGGTATTCGCCAATGCAGAACGCGCCCACCGTCGCGATGACCATAAGCGTGAACTCGTTGAAGACATCGCCCTTGCGGATTTCCTCTAGTGCCTCCATGATGACGGGAAGCCCTACGGGCAGGAACGCCACGACGTACCACACGAGGCGGCGCCAGTCCGTCCCGTCGGGGAAGATACCGAAATGCGTCAGTGCGATGCCGCTCGCCAGCATGAGGGCGGGCACCCACGTGTCGGCGTAGGCGAACACGCGGTGCAGGAACGATTTATGAGGCGCGGAAGCCTCGTGGGTGTGGTGCGAATGACCACAGGAGTGACAGGAACAGTGGTGTGCCATATCGGTTTGAGCGTTTGATTGATGGGGCAAAGTTTGATTGATGGGGCAAAGGTAGTGACTTCCGCGCGCAACCCGGTTGCAAAAGTGGGCGGCGCGACCGCCAACCCGAAAGGAGGAAAGCGCCCGCTGGAGCAAAAGCCCTCCGGCTTGACGCGATGGATTGTTTGTCTTTTAGGGCATTCCCGCCAACAAATCAAATCCGCCTGCCGCCGTATTGGCGATAAAATATTACCTTTGTACGCCCGACCGCGCTGCCGGACACATTTTGCAGTCCGCGCCGCCAGTCTGGGTTTCACCTTATTTTTTGTCCTACCGCAATGCCCGACAACCCTAAAGTCTCGGTGGTGCTCTGCACCTACAATGGTGAAAAGCACCATCTGCGCGAACAGCTCGACTCCATCTTGCGCCAGACCTATCCGCTCCACGAAATCATCGTGCAGGACGACCATTCCACCGACGGCACGCTGGCCATCCTGCACGAGTACGCCGCCCGCTGCCCCTACATCAAGGTGCAGACCAACCAGGGTGCACAGGGCGTGAACCCCAACTTCTTCAGCGCGATGCGTTCGGCGAGCGGCGACCTCATTGCCATCAGCGACCAGGACGACTTGTGGGAGGCGACGAAAATAGCCGAGCAGGTGGCGGCGATAGGCGACAAATTGCTCTGCGCCTGCCGCTCAGAACCGTTCGTGGAGGGCGGAGTGGCGGTGCAGTTCGACCGCCGTTTGCCCAACTTCAACCTCATCCGCGCGCTCTATGCTTCGACGGCGGGCCACTGCATGCTGATTCGCCGCGAACTGCTTGACAAATTGCCGGGCGATTGTGTGCTCTACCACCGCACCTGCTATGATGTCATCCTCGCGCTGACGGCTGCGGCGTACGACAGCATGGTGCTGATTGACCGCATCCTCGTGCACCAGCGGCGCTACGCCGGCGCGACGACCTTTTCGGACTACGACAAGCGGCGCGTGCGCTCCAGTTCCAACGCCCTCCACATCGTGCTGGAAGGCCTTCGCCGCTACCGCGAAGTGAAGCCCTATATGCGCGAGCACTTCAGCGTGCGGCTCGACTTTCTCCGCCGCCTCTCCGCCGACACGCCCATCTACGCCGACGGCCTGCGCGTGCTGGAGGCTGAAAGCACGAAGGGGCTGTGCGCCCTCCTGCGGCTCACGCGGCTCTACGTGAAGTACCGCCACGTCGTTTTCTACACCTACGAGAAAGACCCCTCGGCGCTCGTCCGCGCCCTCCTGCATCCCTTCATGCAGGTCTACAACTACAGTTATTTGGCGGACAAACGGAAGTGAGCGCCGCTGATTTTGCACAAACAAAAGAAACACAAGAGAATATATGAGTAAAGGCAGTCTTATGCTGGTGCCCTCGGGCGGCTTGGCCAACCGTATGCGCGCCGTGATGTCGGGCTACGTCGCCACGCGCGAAGCCGGCAGCCGCCTCACGGTGGTGTGGTTTCCCGACTGGGCGCTCAACGCCCCGTTCCACGAAATATTCGAGCCCATCGACCCCGCGCTGTTTGAAATCCGCGAAGCCCGCCCGACGGACTATCTGCTCAACGACCGCCCGCGTCGCCACAATTTCCGACTGACGCGCTACGTCCAGCGCCTGGTCTACGCGCGCATCATCGAGGAGCAGTGCGTCACGCCGCTCAAGATGGAGCACTTCGACTTCGTGGAGTGGATGCGCGGCAGACGCTGCTACATGAGCAGTTACCAGGACTTCGGCACGTTCCCCGACTCGCTCTATGCCGAAATTTTCCGCCCCGTCAAGGCCGTGCGCGACGTCATCGACGCCACCACGTCCCAGTTCGCCCCGCGCACTATCGGCATGCACATCCGCCGCACTGACAATGCGGACTCCATCGCCCAGAGTCCCACGTCGCTCTTCATCGAAGCCGGCGAGCGCGAACTGGCTGCCAATCCCGACCTGAAAATATTCCTCGCCACCGACAGTGAGGAAGTGAAGGCGGAGTTGCGTGCCGTCTTTGGCTACCGTCTCCTCACGCCCTCCGCCCCTGCTTCGCGCGACAGCATCGAAGGCATCCGCGGCGGACTGGCTGAACTCTACACCCTCGCCGCCACCTCGCGCATCTACGGCTCTGCCAACAGCAGCTACTCCACGATGGCAGCAAAAATAGGGAGCGGAAAAACCGAACTTGTGGTTTGTCAGAAAAAGGACTGAAGCCGCGCCGCCGGCGTAAAGAAATAAAAAGGACTGCCTTCGGGCGGTCTTTTTTTGTGGGCGGTGTGCTCCATGCTGCAAGCCTCGTTTTTTTCGTCGCGCCGAATCGGTTTTTTGAACATTAGACTTGGATTTCAGCCCCGCACCCCTAGCAAATAAACCCAAGTCCAGAGCTATCAAAAACTAGTCCTGAGCTATTGCCCCAAAAG
>JAUNOO010000112.1 GCA_030531095.1 Bacteroidales bacterium | reverse complement strand
AAGATGTTGAGCGCAGACTCTCCGACGTTGCCACCGCGCTGTAGCGGGCGCGAATGGGATTCACTAAATCTTGATACAGATAGTCCTATAAAAATTGGGCCCATAACCCATTTTGTGCCAATAATTTGCACGAGGACAACAGGTATATCGTTTCCAAAATTGACCAGAGTTTTTCCTATTAGTAGCGCAGCCAGCGGAGCATTTCGCGGAAGGAGGGTTTCTTGCCGTAGAGCAGGATGCCGACGCGATAGATTCTGCCGCTTAGCCACACGAGGAGGAGGCTGGTGCTGAAGAGGACGGCGAGGGAGAGGACTTCCTGCCACCAGGGCACGCCGAAGGGGATGCGCACCATCATCACGACGGGGGAGGTGAACGGGATGAGGGAGCACCAGAAGGCGAGCGGACCGTCGGTGTTCTGCACGCTGTACAGACCGGCGTAGAGGGCGAACGCCATGACGAGCATGATGGGTATCATGAACTGCGAAGTGTCTTCCTGGGCATTGACACTGGCGCCGATGGCGGCGAAGATGGAGGCGTAGAGCAGATAGCCGCCGATGAAGTAGAGCACAAACATGAGTGCCATCTCGGTGAAGGGGAGGTTCATGATGGCAGCCATGATGTCGGCACCTTCAGAAGGCGGCACTTGCGGCATTGCCATAGCGCCCGAAGCGAAGGCGGGATTGGCGGCTGCGACGTTCACGTCTGCCCCGAAGAAGACGCTGCAAACGGCGAGTATCACGCCGAGCATGACACCCCAGATGCAGAGTTGTGTGAAAGCCACGAGGGCTATGCCGACGATTTTGCCCATCATCAGTTGGAAGGGACGCACGCTCGACACCATCAGTTCTACGATGCGGTTGGTTTTCTCCTCCATGACGCTCTGCATGACAAGTGCGCCGGTGCGGATGACGAACATATAGATGAGGATGGTGAGGAAAAGGCCTGCCACCATCGCGACGTCGGTGTCAGATGCCGACTCGCGCCCTTCGTCGTTCCTGATGACGGTGCGGATGCTGAAGCCGTCCTGCACGTCGGTAATGATGTGGTCAAGACCAGGAATGCTGTAAGCCGCAAGTTTGTCGAGGCGCACCTGTTCGTTGAGCAATGCGCTGACGTAGGCGAGGAGGTCGGCGGCGACCGCCTTTGATGCGCCGATGCTGACGGCTTGCGGGTTGGTGGCGAGGTTGTCGGTGATGACAACGACGGCTTCCACGCCCGAGTCTTCGCCGTAGAACGAGGCGCTGTCGGCTGCCATGGGGACGAAGTGGAAACTCTCGGTGTCGGTGAAGAGCGCGGCGTAGCGCCCCGTCTTGTCCACCACGTTCACCGTGCGCTGTCCGTCGTCCTTAATCGAGGCCAGCCACACGGGCACCACGATGATGGCGGCGAAGATGAAGGGGATGAAGATGGTGAGGAGGATGAACGCTTTCGACTTGACGCGGGTCAGAAATTCGCGCTGTATGATGATGAGGGTCTTGTTCATAGTTGTGGCGCTGAAGACGGGTTGGCGGGAACTTGTGATTGCGTTTCGCCCACGACTTTGAGAAAGATTTCCTGCATGGTGGGCATCTGCTCGCTGAAGGCGCGCAGTTCGAGCGAGCGGGCGAGCGTCGCGGCGAGTTGGGAGTTGGAGATCGCGGCAGCCTTGGCAAGGCGATAGGTGGTGAGCCCGCCCACCTCGGTGGCGGAGAGTACGCTGTAGCACTCGGGCTGTTCGGGGAGCGTGCCGCCCGTGGCGGTCACTTCAAATATGCCGCTGCGGAACCGCTCCTTCACTTCGGCGACGCGACCGGAGAGGGCGACGTGGGCGCGGTGGATGAGGGCAATGTCGTCGCAGACGTCTTCGACCGACATCATGTTGTGGGTGGAGAAAATGACGGTGCAGCCTTTGTCGCGCAGCGCTAGAATTTCGCGCTTGAGCATTTCGGCGTTGACGGGGTCGAAGCCCGAGAAAGGTTCGTCGAGGATGATGAGGGCGGGTTCGTGGAGGACGGTGATGACGAACTGGACCTTCTGCTGCATGCCCTTTGAGAGTTCTTCCAACTTCTTGTTCCACCAGTCCATGATGCCGAATTTCTCGAACCAGACGCGCAGGCGGCGCGTGGCTTCGGCGCGGCTCAGGCCTTTGAGCATGCCCAGATAGATGGCCTGTTCGCCCACCTTCATTTTCTTGTAGAGTCCGCGCTCCTCGGGCAGGTAGCCGATGCGTGCCACGTCGGCAGCTGCGAACGGGCGGCCGTCGAACGTGATTTCGCCCGCGTCGGGTACGGTGATGCGGTTGAGGATGCGGATGAGGGTGGTCTTGCCCGCGCCGTTGGGGCCGAGCAGACCGAAGACTTTGCCGCGGGGCACGTCAATGCTCACGTCGTCGAGCGCGGTGTGGTTGGCATAGCGCTTCACGACGTGGTGCGCACTGAGAAATAGTTGCTCCATAGGTGTGGGGTTGTTGGATAAATTGAAAGACCCGAATCCCGCGGCGGCAGGACTCGGGCCGAAATGTCTCTTTCGGGACCTATTCCGTCACGGGCGCGGGGACTTCCGTCACGGGTGTCACCTCAAATCCCGCCTTGCGGAGGAGTTCCAGCAGACCGCGTTCGCCGGGCAGGTGGGCAGCGCCGACTGCCACGAGGGTCGACTTCTCCTGTACGATGGCAGTGAGCAGTTTCGCCCAGTTGGCGTTGCGGGCGTAGAGGAGGGCTTCGTCCTCTTCGGGCGTGGCGTCGCAAGCGTTGTTCATCTTCTCGTCAATGACGACTTTGAGGGCGGCGAGGTCCTGACTGAAGTAGGCAGCCGCTAGGCGCTCCGTGGCGTCTTCATAATAGTCCTTGTTGTCGACGAGGCACATTAGCCTGACCACCTGTCGCTCCATGGGGACGCTCTCGTAGAGGACCCCTATCTGGAACTCCATCGTCTCCAGTCCGCCAGTGGGCTTGCCCTGTTCTGCCGCCGTTCCCTGAAAATAGGCGTCGAGCGTGGATTGTGGATTGAAGCCGGGGTGGTTCTTGAGGTACATGAGGAGGGTGAATTGCGTTTCGAGGGCGACGGGCGTGTAGCGTTCCAACTGTGCCGCCACGATGGGGTTGTTCATGTCCGCACCGAGCGTGGACTTCATGAAGGCGTTGAGGCGTGTCATCTGTTCGGGCGTGAGCACGGAGTCGATGGTGAGGCCTTCGGGAAGCATCATGGCGGTCTGCATTTGCATCAGTTTGACGGGGTCGGCAATCACGCTGATGTCGAGTTCGCCATAAACCTGCTCCACCGCATTGAGGGCTTCGTCCACGCCGACGATGCTGTCGGTGAAGCTGACAGGCGCCAGATGGTTGGTGCCGACGACGTAGGAGGATTGGGTCAAGCCGTTGCCCGAGATTTTCCAGAGCAACTGCGCCTGCGCTGCCACGGTGCAGAGCAGCAGACCAATCAGGATTGAGCAAGTTTTCTTCATATTGACTTGGGTGTTGAAGTTATTTTTCTGAACAAAAGAATCAGGGCTGCGACTCGCCTTCCACATATTCCTCCATGAGCAGGTGCTCGCCATCGTAGACGGCATAGCTGAAGAGGCTAATCCAGTCGCCCAGCATGAGCAGGCGGGTGGTGCGGCTGAGCATGAGGTCGACCTCAATGTGGCGGTGGCCGAAGATGAAGTAGTTGATGTCGGGGTGGGTCTGCAGGTATTCTTTGGCAAAGACAATCAAATCTTCCTTGTCCTCACCCATATATTCCGGCTCCTTGCCGTCTATGCGCTTGAGGCGGCTGTGGCGCGCCCATTCCAGTCCGAAGGTCATGCCCCAGCGGGGGTGGATGGCGGCGAAGAGTTTCTGGCAGATGCCGTCGTGGAACAGGGCGCGCAGGAACTTGTATTTGCGGTCGCCGCTGCCCAGTCCGTCGCCGTGCGCCAGATAGAACACCTTGCCGTAGAGTTCCACAACCGAACTGTGGCGGTGGATGGTCATGCCGCACTCCTTCTCGAAGTAGTCGCCGAGCCAGAGGTCGTGGTTGCCCGCGAAGAAATGCACCTCGACGCCGAGGTCGGTCAGCTCACTGATTTTGCCGAGCAGACGGGTGTAGCCTTTTGGCACGACGCACTTGTACTCGTGCCAGAAGTCGAAGATGTCGCCAAGCAGATAGACGGCGGCAGCCTTGTGCTTGATGTGGTCGAGAAAATTGACCAGCCGCCGTTCCTGCATTCGGGCGTGGGGGATGGCGAGACTGCCCAAGTGGGCGTCGGAGAGGAAATAGATATTCTTCATAATTCGGGTTCGTTCAGGTTTGGTCGGGGGTGGGGCGGCACTGAATGGGTTCAGCTACTATATAATATTATATAAGGAGTGGACCTACATGAAGCCCAGTTCCAGTTTGGCCTCCTCGCTCATCATTTCCTTGTCCCATTCGGGTTCGAAGACGAGGTTGACGTGGCTGTCCTTCACGCCCTCAATGCCGTCGAGCTTGATGCGCACGTCCTCCACGATGAAGTCGGCTGCGGGACAGTTTGGCGCGGTGAGCGTCATGTCGACGTCGAGGTTGCCGTCCTCGTGCAGTTCTATGCGGTAGATGAGGCCAAGGTTGTAGATGTCCACGGGGATTTCCGGGTCATACACGGTCTTGAGCACTTCCACTACGCGCTCTTCGATGTTCAGTTTCTCTTCGGGTGTCATAGTTTGTATAGCTGTGTTTGCAGGGCGCCGCTTTCAGAGCCGCCCTTTGTCGTTATAACTGTAATAATTGCCGTCGGTCAGCACGACGTGGTCGAGAAAGCGGATGTCCACCGCAGTCGCCGCTTTCGCCATGCGCAACGTCAGGTTGTCGTCCTCTTTGCTGGGCGTCACGTTGCCCGAGGGGTGGTTGTGGCAGAGGGCGATGGCTGTGGCGTGTGCCAGAAGTGCTTCGCGCAGCACGAGCCGCACGTCCACCACAGTGCCTGTGATGCCGCCGCGCCCCACGCACTTAGAACCAATCACGCGGAGGGCGTGGTTGAGCAGGAGAACGTGGCATTCCTCATAGGGCAGGTCCTGCAACTTCGTGCTGAAGTACTCGTAGATGTCGCGCGAACTGGTCGCCTTTTCGCGTTCCTTCACCGTCTCGAGTTGGCGGCGCTTGCCCAGTTCGCAGGCTGCCTGTATCGTCACCGCCTTTGCCGGACCGATGCCGTTGTAGCGGCAGAGCTGTTCGATGGTCATCTTGCCCAGCGTGTTGAGGTTGTGGTCGCAGTCCGCCAGCACGCGCTCCATGAGCCGCACGGCGTTCTCTGTGGGCGAGCCCGAGCCGATGAGGATGGCGAGCAATTCGGGGTTGGTCAGTTCGCCCGGCCCGAGTGCCAGGAGGCGTTCGCGGGGTCTTTCGTCCTCTTTAAGTTGTGTGATGCTGAGTTTCTCCACGGTGTTGGTGGTGCTTCTGTTGTTCGTTTTGTTTTGCTGTTGAGGGGCGTTTATTTGTAGAAGTTCTTGCTGAAAGCCTCAAACTCGCCCTGCCCCAATACGCAGCGTCGCCACCAGGCGCGGAAGAAGCCCGAGCCGTAGCCCGTGAGCTGCACGTAGGCGGCAGCCACAGCCAGCAGTCCCACCTTTGCGCTCCGTTCGGCGCGCGCGGCGTCGAGAAAGATGATAAGGGCAAAGAGCACCAGCGGCGCGAGGCACCATAAACCGTGGACGCAGCCCAGCAGGAGGGCGGCGAGGGTCAGGACGATGAGGAGCACGCAGCCCGCAGTGAAGACGGCGGGCAGGAGGTGCACCAGCTTGAGCGTCCCGGGGTGGCGCTTGGTCAGGTTGATGCGCGCGATGCCCGAGTTGTGTACTTGTTTGAAGAACTTGCGCAGGTCGGTGCGCCGCTTGTGCCACACCCACGCTTCGGGGAAGAGGCGGCACTTGTAGCCCCCTTTGAAGAGGCGGGTGGAGAAGTCGATGTCCTCGCCGAACCGCATTTGCGAGAAGCCTTCGAGCGCGCCATACACGTCGCGGCGCACGCCCATGTTGAAGGAGCGGGGATAGAACTTGTCCATCTTCTTTTTGCCGCCGCGAATGCCGCCCGTGGTGAAGAAGGACGTCATCGCGTAGTTGATGGCCTTCTGCATCGGGGTGAACGAGGGGTGCGCGCGGTCGGGACCGCCAAAGGCGTCGCACGGCGCAGCGGTCAGTTCGGCGTCGACGGCGGCCAGATAGCCCGGCGGCACCACGACGTCCGAGTCGAGAATGATGACGTAGTCGCCCTTTGCCCGTTCCACACCATAGTTGCGCGTCTGGCCCGGCCCCGAATTGGGTTTGGAAAAGTAGTGCACGTCGAGCTTGTCGGCGTAGCGCTTCACCACTTCCTCGCAGGGCACGGACGAACCGTCCTCGACCACAACGGCCTCAAAATCGCGCTGTTCCTGACTGCACAGACTCTCCAACAACTCGTCCACTTCGTCGGGACGGTTATAAACGGGAATGACAAAGGAGTACTTCATGACTGCAAACTTACGAAAAAACTGTGGATAAACCGCCCCAATAGGTTTGAGATTCTGAAAAGGGCGGGTGAATAGCCCCCGATAACCAAATTCGTACTTACAAAATGTCACTTTTTAGGTGCGAGTTACGTGAATTTACTTGGGGGAGCACTTGCAAAAACAGTGTTTCCCCATGTTCTTTGTGTCAAAATGAAAGCGCATTACGAGATTTTTCGGCGTGCGCCCCGTTTTCCGCACACCGCGATTTGAGCTTTTGAAAAATATCCCTGTGATACTTCTCCAAAAGCTCAGGACTAAGTTG
>JAUNOO010000111.1 GCA_030531095.1 Bacteroidales bacterium | reverse complement strand
AGCGCAGGCTCTCCGACGTTGCCACCGCGCTGTAGCGGGCGCGAATCGGATTCACATAGTTTATTGAACAATCCCGACAAGACTGGTCACTGTCTTGTCGGGATTGTTTGGCTTGTGGTGTCGCTGTCGGCGGAAGGCTTCGGCGTGGAGAGGCCTTCGAGGAAGTGGCGCACATCGTCCTGCACGCGTAGGTAGGGTGGGGAGGAAGTGTAGCCCGTGTGCTTGCGGAGCATTTCCTCCACGGGCGAGACGGCGTGCTGATAGGCCGCCAGTTCGTTCTGCATCTGCACCGCATGCCCCGCGAGTTTGCGGATTTCGCGCTCGCGCTCACGGCGCAGTGCCTCGCACACCCCTGTGAGCATCGGTGAGACAATGCCGTCGAAGAGGTCGTGCCCACGCATATATAAATAGGTAGTGGCGGGCGTGAGACCCAGCGCGAGCAATTCGTCGCGGAGCGGCTTGTAGGTGGAACGCCCCTGCGGAAACTGCTTCTGGAGGCGGCTTATCTTGGCGTTGACGCGGTGGCGCATGGCGTCGAGCGTCTGCTCGGGGTGGTAATAGTTGAGTTTGTCGATGACCACAATGTGGTAGAAGTCGAGCATGGAGAACGTCGTGTGGCGGCCGTAGCGGTACGCCCAGATGCTCCACACGAAGAGCGGCCAGATGATTTCGGAGTATTTCGCGAGGAAGTCCTCAAAGTCGAAAATGCGGCGGTCGTTGAGCGTTGCCATTACGCAGACGTTGTGGAGCGCGGGGGCGTAGCATTGGAAGTTCTCGATGGCGTAGACGTAGGTGTGGAAGACGTAGGGATTGCGGCACACCTGTCGCGAAGTCTCCGTCGCGCCCTGCATGAGGAAGTCGTAGTCGGCGTCGACGCAGGCTATCATCGACGCGCCGAGGCGGTTGCCCAGATTGTTTGCCATGGCTATCTTTTTGCCCTTGCAGAGCGACGTGCGCGAGGGGAGCATGACCTCAAAATAGAACTGCTCCGTCTCGAGCGGGCGCAGCAGGTTGCTCCAGAAAAAGACATCGTCGTAGCTCTCTACGTACGCCACGATTTTGTGGCGCGCGTGCTTTCCGCCGAGGCGGTTGGCGGCGGCGATGAAGTCGGAGTTCAGGTTTTGTGACAGTCGTTTTGCCATAGCGTTTCCCTCCCCTTGTGCGGTTAGGACTTAACTCTTGAGCGTGATTTCGCTCACCTCCGTGACGGCGTCTTCCCATCCGTCCATGATGACGGCGGGCGAGTGGGTGGTGAGGATGATTTGCGCGTTGGGATTGAGGTCGCGCACCATCGTGATGAGCCGTTTTTGCCATTCGAAGTGGAGGCTTGCCTCCGGCTCGTCCATGAAGAGAACGTAGGGCGCTTGGTCCTCGGTGAGGGCGGTGAGGAGGATGACGAGCATCTGCTTCTCGCCGCTCGAAAGGAGGTAGGGCTGGAGCGGTGCGTCGTACTGGATGAAACTCAATTCGTTGCTCTTGCGGTCGATGCGCTTGCCCGTTTCGCTGAAAAGGTCGTCGACGAGGTCCTGGAAGCGCGTCTTGATGGCTGCCGCCTGCGCCGCCTTTTCGCGGGTTTCGGGGTCGCCGCTCGAGAGCATTTCAATCATGCGGTTGGCGACGTTGACCTGATAGTCGAGGTAGCGGCGCTGGAGGAGATAGAGCTGCCAGTCTAGCTCGGTAGAGACGCGCCCGTCGGTGAGCTGGTCGAGCTTGTCGGCGCGTACGAGGCGGCGGTCGAAGCTGCGGATGATGTCGTAGTGGATGGCGGTGGCGTCGGAGGGGGAGAAGTCGATGCGGACGCCAAGGCTCATGCCCTCAATGATTTCGCCCGACGACGGGACGGCGCGCAGGTGCTGGACGAGGCGGTTGATGATGGTGCTCTTGCCCGCGCCGTTGCCGCCGCTGAGGACATTGACGTCGGGGCGCAAGTTCCACACAATGTGTTTGTGGCCGCTCCAAAGGCTGCTGATTTCTATTTTGGAGATGTAGTTGGCAAGCTTTATCATGGTTGCGCGGATTAAAAAAGATGGCTCAATAGTTATACCGCAAATTTAGCGAAAAATCCCGTAGCAGGCGTCTATAGGGTCGTAAAAAAAGAAGTGGCATTCGTCTCTGAAATTCTCTCATTCATCTATTTTGCCGATAAGTCTGTAGGAAATTAGACAAATAAGTGCTACCTTTGTCTCGTTTTACAAGCAAATCAACTAATTACTGTATGCGTATAAAAAAGATTTTACCCCTCGTCCTGTTCTTGGCATTCGGGATCAATCTGGCCCTCTCGGCGCAGTATGTGGTTACTGGAAAAGTCAAGAATGCTCAGTCTGGCGGTTCGGTTGAGTACGTCTCTGCCACGCTCCTCAAGACTGACAGCACGGTTGTGACTGGTGTATCCACGAACGAAGACGGTGACTTCAAACTCACCGCCAAGAGCGCTGGCAACTACATCGTCCGCCTGTCGTATGTAGGCTACACCACGGTCTACAAGAACGTTGCGCTGACCGAAACCAACTCTTCGGTGAACGTCGGCACGCTCACCATCAAGAGTTCTGAGAACGTCCTCGGTACGGCCGTCGTGTCCACCACGGTGGCGCGCGTGGAGCAGGTGGAAGACACCACCGTCTTCAATGCCGCAGCCTACCGCGTGCCCGAAGGTTCCACCCTCGAGACGCTCGTCAAGCAGTTGCCTGGCGTAGAAGTCTCCGACGACGGTACCATTACCTGGAACGGCAAGGAAGTTTCTGAATTCCTCATCAACGGTAAGGACTTCTTCAAGGGCGACACGCAGATTGCCATGAAGAACCTGCCCACAAACCTCGTCAGCAAAATCAAGGCCTACGACAAGGCCAGCGACTACACCGAGCAGACGGGTATTGACGACGGTGAGGAAACCACCGTGCTCGACCTCATCACGAAGCGCGAACTGAACGAGTCGTGGATTACCAACATCGACCTCGGCTACGGTTCGGAAGACCGCTATACGGGTAAGATTTTTGCCACGCGCATCACCGACAACAGCCGCATCACGGCTTTCGGTTCTGCCAACAACGTCAACGACCGCGGTTTTGGCGGCCCCAGCGGCTTCGGCGGCGGTGGCGGCGGCTTGACTGCCACCAAGCAGGCAGGTCTCGACTTCTCGTGGGACAACGGCAAGCAGAAGCGCGAAGCCGGTCGCCTCGAGATTGGCGGTAACGTGCGCTACGGCCATACGGGCAACGACCTTCTCTCAACGACTTCTTCCGAGACGTTCCTCTCCTCCACTACTTCTACAAGTTCTTTCTCTGAGAGCGCAAGCTCCAGCGGTTCCAGCTCCACCAGCTTAAATGCTAGCCTGCGTTTGCAGTGGAACCCCGACTCAATGACCAGCATTTCGTTCCGTCCTTCGTACAGCCACAGCCACGGCAACAGCGACGGCAACAGCCGCTCGGCCACTTTCAACGACGATCCCTACGACATCGCCGACATGTATTCGCCCCTCGACAGCATCTTTGCCGAGACGGTCAACTCTTCGCTCAGCGGCATTGCCGTGAACCGCAACCGCAGCCTTTCGCTCAGCACTAACAACAGCAACAACGTAGAAGGTCAGTTGAACATTACGCGCCGCCTCAACAGCGCAGGCCGTAACGTCTCCTTGCGCGCATCGGCTGGCTACAGCCAGAGCCGCTCGAAGTCGTTCTCGCAGTCTGAAATCAAGTACTACAACAGCACTACTGCCGACGACTTCCTCAACCAGTACAGCACCACGCCGTCGAAGAACTGGAACTACGACGCCCGCCTCGGCTACGTTGAGCCTTTGGGCAAGAAGTGGTACGCCGAACTCCGCTATCAGTACAGCTACAGCTACCGCGAGAGCAACCGTTCGCTCTATGACCTCTACGACGAGGCACTTGGCGACTACTGGTACAACCAGGCAAATATTCCGCCCATCGGTTCTGTGCCCACAACCGAAGACTCCCTCAACTGGGTGCGCGACATCAACAACAGCCAGTACGCCACCTATAAGACCTATGACCAGAGCGTCAACATTGGTGTGCGCTACAACTCCGACGACATCCGCTTCAACGCTGGCGTTGAGCTGAACCCGCAGACCACTAAGATGGCATACCAGCGCGAAGGCCAAGGCATCGACACGCTCATCACGCGCAACGTCTTCAACGTGTCGCCGCAGATTCGTTTCCGCTACAACTTCTCGAAGACCAACCGCCTCGACATCCGCTACCGCGGTTCGTCCTCGCAGCCTTCGATGACCGACCTCCTCGCTGTGGTCGACGACAGCAACCCGCTGACCATCTCGATGGGTAACCCGGGCTTGAAACCCTCATGGACCAACACCCTCCGCGCTTCCTACAACGCCTACAACGCCGACTACCAGCGCGGTATGAACTTCAGCCTTAACGTTTCGCAGACGCGCAACTCCGTAAGCAGCCGCGTACTCTACGATGAGAGCACCGGTGTGCGCTACACGCGTCCCGAAAACATCAACGGTAACTGGAGCGGTCGCGCCGACTATATGTTCAACACAGGTCTCGGTGCCAGCAAGCTCTTCACCATCTCGACCTACACGAACTTGAACTACTCCAACTCTGTAGGTTACATCAGCTCGATGGACGGCTCAGACACGGAAGTTTCCGACGCCGTTGCGTCCGTAGACCTTGATGGTACATACGACGGCTACAACCGTCTCTTCAGCCTCGTCAGCTCCGACAAGAACACCACCCGTTCTCTGACCGTTGGCGAACGCCTCAACGCCTCCTACCGCTCAACGTGGTTCGACGTCAGCCTCGAAGGCTCGCTCAATTATCAGCACGCCCGCGCCACGTTGCAGGAAAGCGCCAACATGGACACCTGGAACTACTCCTACGGTGCCAGCGCCAACTTCACGTTCGACTGGGGTATGAGCATCTCTACCGACATCCGCATGAGCTCACGCCGCGGTTACGCCTCCTCTTCGATGAACACCGACGAACTCATCTGGAACGCCCAGATTTCGCAGTCGTTCCTCAAGAACAAGGCAGCAACCATCAGCCTCCAGTTCTACGACATTCTCCAGGAACAGAGCAATGTGTCTCGTACGCTGACCGCTTCGATGCGTAGCGACTCCTGGACCAACGCCATCAACTCCTACTTCATGGTTCACCTCATCTATCGTCTCAACCTCTTCAACGGCAGCAGCCGTGGTGGCGACGATGACCGCCGTGGTATGGACGGTCCTCCCGATGGTCCTGGCGGAATGCCTCCCGGTGGTGGCGGTGGAATGCCTCCCGGCGGTGGTGGCGGCGGCTTCGGCGGCGGTGGCCCCATGTAATTCGCAAACCCGATAGTTTTCATAATGTGAAAAGGGACTGTGTCACTTCAGCGTGGCATAGTCCCTTTCTTTTGAACAAACCGGAGGGCAGAGCTATCTTTATTTTGTCATTATGACATCAAAAACTTGCTGAAATCATCTGCCATACAAAATATTTTAGTAATTTTGCCCTGTGTGAGCTTAATGTTCATGTCCATAATCCCTTGTAAATTACATTATAAGGATATAATTCTTTGCTCATCATCCCATTTGTAGGTATCTCCAAGTCCTAAATTTAAATAACATACTGTTATGATTACTACAAGTATTATATCCTTCGTCTTTCTCATTATCTTCATCCGCTGTGTTGCAAAGTCGTTAGACGAAATGCCAAGGAAATATGCGATAGCTTTTTTGGGCTTACTAATATTGTGGCTTCCTTTAACACTAAAAGAAGGATTGGTTTTTCCTGGTTATATTTGGATACTTATACAGATAGTCACCGTTGCAATTATATCAATCCTATTTATGCGTACTTATTTTCAATATAAAAATTTGGTAGCAAAGGAAAATAAAACAGAAAACGACATAAAGGGAAGACAGCGTATTATTTCACGACTAACTTATTTAGTATTGTTTAGCGTTTCTATTCTTCTGTTTTTCTTGAATAGTTGGGGATTCCATTTATTAGGAAGTTTAGAACCAACTTCGACATTGAACGAGAAGGGATTTGAATCTTTCATTGTGCAAATTGCATCTTTCATTGATGATAGCATTGGAGTATGCTTGTTTATGACCATGGTTGTGTTTCTCGCAGATAGCTTTCTACAAGAGTTGGTCACTCCAATTCATAATGTGGAAGATGTAAATGACATTGAGAAATTCTGCCTATATCTCCGCTCATTTAACAAAGACAACAATAAAGAAGAAAAACTAATATGTAAAGTTGCCAAACGACTTTATCCAGTATATGCAATTGGTGACCCAAATAAAGTGTTGCAGCCTAATGGCGCTGAGCGCATATATGTGACTGATAGCAAGTGGAAAGATGTGGTTGGAGACATGTCTGTCAGAAGTAAACTTATACTTTTGCGCATAAGTCAAACCGATGGGACAATGTGGGAGATAATAAACATTATCAAATCTCAGTTGATTCACAAAACTATTTTCATCGCTTACAATAAAGAAGATTACTTGTATTTTTCTAAAAAAATAAGTGAACATCTTAACTTTGATTTGCAAGGCATAGATCTCAGCTCTGAAAAGCCAGTCGCTTTTTTTATCGACGAAAACAACTGCACGAGGATGCGAGTGATTTCAAAAGAAAAAGATGTTGAAAGTCTTATAAATGAATTCTTGTCATGTACGCCAAATCTGGACCTGGAATACGAACAGGACTTGAATCTAAGATTGCATGACCTGTATTTTATATTTCCTAAAATCCGCAACTAATAGTCATGCGGACTAATTTTGCCGTCTTGCC
>JAUNOO010000110.1 GCA_030531095.1 Bacteroidales bacterium | reverse complement strand
TCTTTTTCCTCGTGCAAATTATCGGCACATATATGGACTATGCACACGAATTTTAGTGGACATCTCTATCAAATTTGAGTGAATCCCTGCGATATTTCCATTCAGGGACAAATTGTATATCGTTCCCATTTTTCTTATTCAGCCTCCTGTCAGCCTGCAATGTAATACATCAGCAGGAAGATGGCGAGAATTGCCAGTGTGAGGTTCAGTTTCTTGAAATTGCCCGTCAACAGTTTGATGAAGACGTAGGCCAGAAGTCCCATGCAAATGCCGTCGGAGATGGAGTAGCACAGCGGCATGGCAATGACTACGATGAAGGACGGAAGTGCCTCTGAGGGGTCCGAGAAGTCTATCTTGCGGACACTTTCCAGCATCATGGCGCCCACCATCACCAGCGCACCAGTCGTGGCGGCGCTCGGAATGAGCAGGAAAATTGGCGAGAGGAACAACGACAGCAGGAAGAAAATGCCGACAAAGGCGGCTGTGAGACCGGAACGCCCGCCTTCTGCCACACCCGAGGCACTCTCGAGGTAGGTGGTCACGGTGGAAGTGCCCAAGCAGGCGCCGCAGGTCGTGCCTATGGCGTCGCTCAGCATCGCCTCCTTGATGCGCGGAATGCTGCCGTCGGGCTGAACCACGCCCGTCTTGTCCGCCAGCGCCATCAGCGTGCCCAGCGTGTCGAAGATGTTGACGAGCAGCAGCGAGAACACGACGATGACCGTCTTGAACGACAGCAATCCGCTGAAGTCGAATTGGAGAAACGTGGGCTCGAGGCTGTTGGGCATCGATACCGGCGACCAGCCCGCTGTGAGGTGTGTTTCGCCCATCGGTATGCCGATGATGGTCACGATGATGATGCTCCAAAACAGGGCACCCTTTACCTTCTTAAATATCAGGGTGCCGGTGACGAGAATACCGATGACACCCAGCATGGCGGACGGGGTGAAGTCGCCCAGATGCACCAGCGTGGACTGGTTACTCACCACGAGACCGGCGTTCCTCAAGCCGATGAAGGCGATGAACGTGCCGATGCCCGCCGTGATGGCGTACCTCAGATTCGCCGGGATGGCTTCGAGTATTTTTTCGCGGATGTTCAGGAAGGTGATGAGAATAAAAATCAAGCCCTCAATCAGCAAAATCGCCAAAGACTGCTGCCAGGTCAGTCCCATAATCTGGCACATGGTGAAGGCGAAGAAGGCGTTCAGACCTGCGCCGGGAGCTTGGGCAAACGGCAGTTTGGCCATGAAGGCGATGAGCAGAGTGGCGATAGCCGATGCTATTGCAGTCGCGGAGAACAGCGTAGCCTTGTCCATGCCGGTTGTACCCAGAATCATCGGGTTTATCGCCAGGATATAGCTCATGGAAAGGAATGTGGTCAAGGCAGCGACAAATTCCGTCTTCACTGTCATTGTGCGGGGGTCGAACCCCACCAAGCGTTGCAACATTTTCATGAATTCAAATAATAAACAGGCGTTCAAGTAATCAGCTGTACTTACGGGGATAGCGGAGGAGGATGGCGAGCACGGCGCAGGCGAGCATCGCCATGGGGTAGAAGAGATAGGGGATGATTTCGAGGGGACTGATGGCGGCGATGCCGCTTGCCATCAGGATTTGGGCGCCGTAGGGAATGAGGCCCTGTACGCCGCACGAGAAGGTGTCGAGGATGCTGGCGCTCTTGCATTTGTCGACGCCGTATTTCTCGGAAATGTCGCGCGAGATTCGGCCCACCGAGAGGATGGCGACGGTGTTGTTGGCGGTGCAGAGGTTGGTGAGCGACACCAGCAGGCCGATGCTCAGTTCAGCCCCCACCTTCGAGTGGACGCGGCGGGTGAGCACGTGGATGAAGTAGGTGATGCCGCCGTTGTGGCGGATGAGTTCGAGCAAGCCGCCCGCCATCATGGAGATGAGGATGAGTTCGCTCATGGACGCCGCGCCTTCGGTCATGGCGCCCAGCCAGTCAGCGAGCGCGTACGTGCCTGTTGCCATGCCGACCACGCCGGTCAGGACGACGCCCAGGAAGAGCACGAGCATGACGTCCATGCCCATGATGGCGGTGAGCATGACGACGATGTAGGGCATGACTTTGAGGAGGGAAATGTCGGCAATTTCGATGGGCTGCGTGTTGCCCTGCCCGAGCACGACGTAGACGAGGAACGTCAGTACGGCGGCGGGGAGGACGATGCGGACGTTGACGCGGAATTTGTCCTTCATTTCGCAGCCCTGCGACCGCGTGGCGACGATGGTGGTGTCGGAAATGAAGGAGAGGTTGTCGCCGAAGAAAGCGCCGCCCACTGCCGAAGCGACGAGGAGCGGAACGGCGATGCCCGTCTTGTCCGCCAGACCGGCTGCCACGGGGACGAGTGCCACGATGGTGCCGACGGAAGTGCCGATGGACATGGAGATGAAGCACGCTGCCACGAAGATGCCCGCCAGAAGCATTTCGTGGGGCAACAGATAGAGGGTGAGGTCCACCGTGGCGTCGACGGCGCCCATGGCTTTGGCGGATGCGGCAAAGGCACCCGCCATTACGAATATCCACACCATCAGCAACAGGTTGGGCTCGCCCGCGCCTTTCGAGAAGAGCTGGATGCGCTCCGTCATTGTGCCGCCGCGGGTGGTGACGAGGGCGTAGGTAGACGTCAGGATGAAGACGATGATGAGGGGAATCTTGGAGAAGTCGCCGAGGAGCAGACTGAAGACGATGAAGGCGAGAGCCATCACGAAGAGCGGCGAGATGGCGAGCAGGCCATTGCGGCGGGGACGTTTTGAGGGCATTGTGGAGGGTTATTCTATGACGGTGGATTTGGTGGGCAGGGCGTTTTCTTCCTCCTCTTCCTTGGGCGCCGCCGACGAGGGGTCGAAAGGATTGAGGGCACCGGGCAGGAGGTTGCCGTCCTTGTCGAAGAGCCCGTAAGTAGTGCGGAGCACGCGGAACTCGGTGCGGCGGTTGAGGGCGTTGCAGATTTCCTGTTGTTCCTCGTTGAGCTTGAGGATATAGGCCTCAGTCAGCGTGTCGTTTTCGTGGAGGAAGTTGTAGCTCTCGGTCAGTTTTTTGGAGACGACGCGGGGCTGCTTTTCGCCGTAGCCTTTGGCTTCGAGGCGGTCGGCCTGAATGCCGTGTTCGATGAGGTAGTTCACCACGCTCTCGGCGCGTCGCTGCGAGAGGCGCTCGTTGTAGTCGTCGTTGCCGCGGTAGTCGCAGTGCGCACTCAGTTCGATGGTGATGTTGGGGTTTTCCTTCAGCATTTTCGTCAGTCGGTCGAGCGCTTCGCGGGAGTTGTCGGTGAGGTCCGCCTTGTCGAATTCATAGAAGACGTTGCGCACCAGGACGGGGATGCTCATGGAGGGCAGCGGGAACTGGAGGACGTGCTGGTATTCGTGGTCGAGCGAGTCCACCGTCAGTTCGTTGCGGTAGTTGAGATAGCCCTTGCAGACGGCGAGGAAGAGGTAGCGCGTGCCGGGGTTGAGAGGCTGCTCGAAAGAACCGTCGCTCTGCACCCCGATTTTGAGGTTCGTGCCGTCGTCGCCCACCATGTAGACCGTGGCTTCGGGGAGTTCGTAGCCGTCCTGCTCGTAGACCCAGCCTTTCACCGACTGGAGGATTTCGGGGTAGCTGAAGGAGAATATTTTGTCCCAGCCGCGTCCGCCTGTGGAGCGGTTTGAGGAGAAGAATCCGCGGTTGTGGAGCCCTTCAAACGTGATGCCGAAGTCGTCGCCGTTGCTGTTCATCGGCGCGGGCAGGTGCGTCACCGCCCAGTGGTGGGTGACGGTGTCCTCGGTGGCGCGGTACAGGTCGAGACCGCCGAGGTTGGGACTGCGGCCGTCGCTTGAGAAGTAGAGCTCGCCGCTGGGGCGGAACGCGGGGAATTCTTCATTGCCGGGCGTGTTGATTTCGGGTCCCAAGTTTTCCACAAATCCCACGCCATGGCCGCCAGTCATCTGGGCGCGCCAAAGGTCGTAGCCGCCGTAGCCGCCCGGCATGTCGCTCGAGAAGTAGAGCCACTGGCCGTCGGGCGAAACGGCGGGGTGGGCGTAGGACGAGAGCGTGTCGGTCGTGATGGTGAGCTGCTGAGGCTTCGACCATTTGGCGTCAGAGCGGGACGACGTCCAAATTTCCGCCAGGCGCGGGTATTGGGCGTCCCAGCGGCAGACGGTGAGGTACATTGTCAGACCGTCGGGCGAGAAGGAACAAGCCCCTTCGTCGTAGTCCGTATTGAGTTCGCCCTCAGGTGCGTCAGGCATCTTCCAGTTGCCGCGCTCGTCCTTCTTCACCTCGTAGATGTCGCCGTTCTTCATGCCCGTGATGCCGCTGAGGTCGTCGCCCGTCACCTGCGGGCGCGTGGTGGAGAAGTAGAGTTGCGCCGCCTCGTTGCCCATATAGGCGGGGCAGTAGTCGGAGCGGGTGCTGTTGAAGAGCTTTTCCTGCTTGACGGTGTACGCCGAACCCGCTTCCTTGATGGCCTGCGCCGTCTGGCAGTTTTTGAGGCCGACGATGGCGACAGAATCGTTGGGGAAGGAGTCGAGATAGGCCTTGAATTTCTCAGCCGCCCCCTTATAGTTGCCCTGCATCATCATCACCTCGGCGTTGCTGCGCAGGGTGATGGTATCGGTGAAGCGGTAGCGTTCGGCACTCGTGAATCCGCCCTGGGCGCGGGCAATGTTGCCGTGCTTGCGGTAGGCGTCCGCCATGAGGAAGGCCAGTTGACCGCGCATCGCCTTGTCCTTCGAGGGCGTGCGCTGGTAGGCACGCTTGTAGAGGTTCGCCCCTTCGCAATATTCACCGATTGCCATAGCCGCCTCGGCGCGCCGGATGGTGCGCTCCACGCTGTTGCAGCTGTGGAGCACGACCAGCAGACAGACCGCCAGAGCCGCCAGTGTCAGGCTATTTCGGGAAAACGTGTGTCGCATACTGCTTGTTCAGAGTTAATAGACCACCTCGAGCGCCACGGGATAGATGCGCTGCGGGTCGCCAAACGTGGCAAGGCTCTCCACCATGGCGCGGTAGTTGGGCTTGAGTTTGCCCTTGAACACCACCTTGCCGTTGACGGTGACGGTGGCTTTGCCGTTGAGGTCCACCAGGTGTTCGTCGAGGAAGAGGGTGAAGCGTCCGCCCTCCGCCGCCGTGAACGCCTTGTGCCACTTCAGCGTGAAACCCCATCGGTCTTCCTTCTCGACGGGAATGTATTCCACGTTGCGCACCTGGATGTCGATTTGACCGTCCCCGCCGATGTTCACGTCGTAGCGCGTGCGGAGCGAATCGCTGGGGCGCTCGTCCACTTTGAGGTTGTAGAAGCCTTCGCGGTGGAGGCCGTCCATCTCATAGTCCTCCCACACGAAGTGGCGCGGCCAGGGGTTGCGCTCAAACTGGAGCAGCCAGGGCGTAGTGAGCGTGTAGTCGATGCCGTGGCCACGACCCTCAATCAGTTCCACGCGGTGGGCATACTCGCCGGGATAGACCTTCTCCAGACTGTCGAGGGCACTCTGCGTGAGGCGGGTGTATATGTTGCGGCAGAACATGAAGTCTTCCGAGCCGGTCAGGAAACTGAAACCGATTTGACCCAAGTTTTCGGCAGGGGCATTCTGTAAAGGTTCGCCGCCCGCCATCGGTCCTGCCGCAGCAAGGTAGTCGGCATAGAACGAAGCGAGGCGCTGGCTGCCGTATCCGCCCTCCGAAATGCCGAAGAGGTAGATGCGGTCGGGGTCGACCGTCGGCTCCGTCATCAGTTGCAACCACAGCCAGCGGTACGCCCACTGCTTGGCACGCTGCCACCAGCGGTAGTAGCTGCCCTCGTTGGGGATTTGGGGGATGAAATAGTGGCAAGGCGCGTCCGCAAAGCGCAGGGCGAGTTGCAGACCGTTTGCCCATTCAATTTGTTTCGGCCCGCTGCCGTGCAGATAGACGAAAGTGGGAATGCTGGTGTGGCCCGTCGCCGATATTTCGCCCTTCGTGCCCCAGTAGTAGGGCATCACGGCGTGGGGTTCCAGCGAGTCGGGCAGGGCGATACTGCCGTTGCGGGCAGAATCGAGCGGCTCGGTGGCGATGAGCGACGGCAGAGGCATGGCCTTCACCGCCTTCACCCATTTGTCCCACAACGACTTGCGCGTGCTTTCCACTTCCCCCACGTCCAACTTGCGGTCGGCAAAGTCGGCACTCACAACCTTTCCGGCAAGCGCGCCAGAAAAATAGTCCGCCTCACTCGTCTGGGCATACGACACGGCGGCGCAGGGCAGGAACAAACACAAAAGGGATTGACGGATAATCGATTTCATGTTTGCAAAATTAATGTTTTCTGTTGGAAGAAATGGCTTCTTCGGGCGAAAATGCGTCGGCGGGCAGAGTGGACGGCGCCCTCACCGCCATTCCCTCCCCAGCGTAGAAACCATTTACATAGCCCAACCCCTCTTTTATTGGTTGGTAATGGTGAACCCCTTTGCGCACAGAACGTATCTTTGCAAACAGAACAGCCGTCCCCTTTAATACATCTCAGAAAATATGACCCCCAAAAACGACATCACAAAGCGCACCGCCTCCCTCCGCAAATGGTTCACCATGCCACTTGTGGAGGGATATGACAATCTGTTCCAGGATTCGGGAATAGATTTTGTAGTTATTGAGACGATAATTCTCAGTGGGTTGAATTTATCTGTATCTACGTAAAGCCTTAAAGTTTCTTTCTGAAACGCTTTTCAATAGAAAGTGAGTCTGACATAAGAAAAAGGAACAAATACTATCGGCGTCCGAAAAAGACATTCAAGTTTTTTTCGGACGCCTTTTTTATTCGCAT
>JAUNOO010000109.1 GCA_030531095.1 Bacteroidales bacterium | reverse complement strand
ATAGCCTCGCTGCTGATGTCAGCGCTGCTGCTGCCTTAGTAGAAGATGTTGCTGATAGCGCTGCTGCTGACAGCGTTGCTTCTGAAAGGGTAGTTGATTCTGAGGCTCCTGTTGCTGAATAATTTAGCGAAGGGATAACCCCAACTGTTTCGCCTTAGCGCGAACAAAAAAGAGAATTGAAACCTGTGAACGGAAGTTCGCAGGTTTTATTTTTTATGGGGCTATCAAAAATTAGTCCTGAGCTTTTGGGGAAGTATCACAGGGATATTTTTCAGAAGCTCTGTTGGGGGATTAAAAAGCGCTAGTAAAAGGTCTGCGGCACGCAGTCGGCTTTGATTGGGGCGGGAACGAAAACAGCGTGAAGTTATCCTATATTGCGGACGGCTTCACGCTGATTTTTAGGGGAATGTGATAAAGGTATAATGCGCGGCAGGCTATTCGTCGTCGCGGATGTAGCGCACGAAGCGGGCGGGATTGCCGACAACGATGGCGCGGTCGGGCACGTCTTTGGGGACGACAGAACCTGCGCCGACGATGGCATTTTCGCCGATGGTGACGCCGGGGAGGACAATGGCGTTGGCGCCTATCCAGGCTCCGCGCTTCACGTGGACGGGACGGGTGTAGACATTGCGGCGCAGACGGGGATTTTCGGGATGGTTCTCGGTGAGTATCTGCACGCCTGGGCCGATGAAGACGTCGTCGTCGAGCGTGATGCCGCCGCGGTCGAGGAAGGTGCAACCGAAGTTGACGAAGACGCCCTTGCCCACTTTCGTGAATTTGCCGAAGGCGGTATAGAACGGCGGGAACATCCGCACGCTCGGGTCGAGGGGCTGGCCCCACAATTGGCTGAGCAGGCTTCTCACTTCGTCGGCGCTGTGGTAGCCGGTGTTGAGGCGGCCCACCAATTCCATGCTGTTCTCAAACAGCTGATAGAGCTGAGGGTAGTCGGGGTCGGATTCGAGAATGACTTCGCCCGCCCGCATTCTTTCCAAAATATCGTTCATATCTTTTGTGTGTTGCGATTGATGGTGCAAAATTAGGGCTTTGCACCAGCGGGGCTGGTAGACGGATTTGGGAACTTGCTACCAAGATTACGGATTCTGCCAAACGGGGCGGCCGGATTATGAGAAAAATCAATATCTTTGCGGTAACTCTTTGCAAAACATAAAAATCAGAAGCTATGGGCGAGATTATCCAACTGGACTGCGTGGACGCATACAACAGACTTTACGGTCTGCCTACCCTTCACCCGCTGGTGACGGTGATTGACCTGACGAAGGCGACGAAGACTGTGAACCACGTGAAAATGAACTACGGGCTCTACGCGCTCTACCTGAAACAGTCTGCCAACTGCACGCTGAAATATGGCCGCAAGAACTACGACTATCAGGAAGGTTCGGTGGTGAGTTTCGCGCCAGGGCAGCTGGTGGGCGTAGACACGGAGGAGGATGAAGTACGGCCGGACGTCTATGGTCTGCTCTTCCATCCCGACCTCATCTACGGCACTTCGCTGGCAAGCAAGATGAACCGCTATACGTTTTTCTCCTACTCCGAAAGCGAGGCGCTCCACCTCTCTGAGCAGGAGCGAGGCATCTTTATGGACTGCCTGGAGAAAATCAACATCGAAGCGGCGCACCCTGCCGACCGCCATACGCACGACTTGCTGGCAATGAACATCGAACTGCTTCTGGAGTACTGCCTGCGCTTCTACGACCGGCAGTTCTGCACGCGGCAGAAGGTGAACAGCGATGTGCTCGACAAGTTTGAGTTCCACCTGAACACGTATTTCCAAGACGGCAATTCGTCCAAAAACGGACTGCCCTCGGTGAAATATTTCGCCGACAAGGCGTTCCTCTCGCCCGGCTATTTCGGCGACCTCATCAAGAAGGAGACGGGGCGCACGGCGCAAGAGTACATCCAGAGCAAGGTCATCTCGCTCTCAAAAGAACAGCTCCTCGGCACGAACCGCAGCGTGAGCGAAATAGCCAACACGCTGGGATTTCAGTACCCGCAGCACTTCATCCGCATGTTCAAGAAGCAGACGGGGCAGACGCCAAACGAGTTCCGCCTGCAGAGCTGAAAGATATAGGGGCGGGCGGCTCTGTTTTGTGTTTCCCGCGCCACCGACGACGCCCGAAGGTGGAGCGAAGCAAAATGCGCGTCCCCGATTTTCGGGTCTTCCGAAAATTGGAAAGTCGCCGTTTTTATTCGTTTTTTACACCGAATTTCTGTATCTTTGCAGGACGGGATGCCGCAGCCGTTTGGCTATGGCGTTTCCTTGATGCCCGCAGTCTGAAAAAAGGATACGGCGCGGGCACACCACAACAAGCACAAGATACTGAAAATGAACATACTCGAACTCAGCGAACAAGAGATTTGCCGCCGCAATTCGTTGGACCAATTGCGTGCTATGGGAATCAATCCCTACCCTGCGGCAGAGTTCCCCGTGAACGCTTATTCCACGGAAATCAAGGAAAATTTTGACGACAACGCCGACGCACCGAGAGAGGTGTGCATCGCCGGACGTATGATGAGCCGCCGCATCATGGGCAAGGCGAGCTTTGCCGAACTGCTCGACTCGCGCGGCCGCATACAAGTCTATATCACCCGCGACGACATCTGCCCTGGCGAAGACAAGGAACTCTACAATTCTGTGTTCAAGAAACTGCTCGACCTCGGCGACTTCATCGGCGTGAAGGGCTTCGTGTTCCGCACGCAGACTGGCGAAATCTCTGTTCACGCCAAGGAACTGACGGTGCTGGCAAAGAGCATCAAGCCGCTGCCCATCGTGAAGGAAAAGGACGGCGTGACCTACGACTCGTTCGACGACCCCGAACTGCGCTACCGCCAGCGCTACGTGGACCTCATTGTCAATCCCGACGTGAAGGACACGTTCCTGAAGCGCGCCACGGTGGTGAAAACGCTCCGCACCGCCCTCGACGAAGCAGGATACACGGAGGTGGAAACACCTATCCTCCAGCCCATTCCCGGTGGCGCCAGCGCCCGCCCATTTATCACGCACCACAACTCGCTCGACGTGGACCTCTATCTCCGCATCGCCACTGAGCTCTACCTCAAGCGGCTCATCGTCGGCGGTTTTGAGGGCGTTTACGAAATCGGCAAGAACTTCCGCAACGAGGGTATGGACAAGAGCCACAACCCGGAGTTCACCTGCATGGAACTCTACGTGCAATATAAGGACTACAACTGGATGATGGCCTTCACCGAGCAGATCCTCGAACGCATCTGCATCGCCGTGAACGGCAAACCCGAATCGGTGGTGGACGGACAGACCATCAGTTTCAAAGCCCCCTTCCGTCGCCTGCCCATCCTCGAAGCCATCAAGGAAAAGACGGGCTACGACCTCGACGGCAAGAGCGAGGACGAAATCCGCGAAATCTGCAAGAAACTCGAGCTCGAAATCGACGAGACAATGGGCAAGGGCAAACTCATCGACGAAATCTTCGGCGAGTTCTGCGAGGGCACGTTCATCCAACCTACTTTCATCACCGACTACCCCATCGAGATGTCGCCCCTGACAAAGAAGCACCGCACGAACCCGAACCTGACGGAGCGCTTCGAGCTCATGGTCAACGGCAAGGAGCTGGCCAACGCCTACTCTGAGCTGAACGACCCCATCGACCAGGAAGAACGTTTCCAGGACCAGCTCCGACTCTCTGAGAAGGGCGACGACGAGGCGATGTTCATCGACCAGGACTTCCTCCGCGCCCTCCAGTACGGCATGCCGCCCACGTCGGGCATCGGCATCGGCATAGACCGCCTCGTCATGCTCATGACAGGTCAGACGCAAATTCAGGAAGTACTTTTCTTCCCGCAGATGCGTCCCGAAAAGAAGGCGCCCCGCGACGCTGCCGCCAAATACGTGGCTTGCGGTGTGGCAGAAAGCCTCGTCCCCGTGCTCCAGAAGGCCGGCTACAACCTCGTCAGCGACCTCAAGGACGTGAATCCGCAAAAGGTTCAGCAGCAGTTGGGCGAAATCATCAAGAAGTACAAGCTCGACATCGAGAAACCTTCCGTGCAGGACATTGCCAACTGGCAAATCGACTGATACGCCCCTCGCGAGACCCTCTAAACAAGTCATCACATTCAGCGCATACAGCTAAGCAACCGTGTCCGACAACACTAAAATAGCCATCATGGGTGGCGGAAGCTGGGCCACAGCCATTGCCAAAATTGTACTCGAAAAAGTCGAGCGCATCACTTGGTACATGCGCCGCCCGGAAGCCATCGAGGACTTCAAGCGGCTGGAGCACAACCCGGCCTACCTGACGAGCGTGCGGTTCGACATGAGCCGCATCACGTTCTCGACGGACATCAACGAGGTGGTGCGCAACTGCGACACGCTGATTTTCGTGACTCCCTCGCCTTACCTCAAGAACCACCTCAAGAAGCTCAAGGAGAAAATCCACAACAAGTTCATCATCACCGCCATCAAGGGCATTGTGCCGGACGAGAACCTGATTTGCTCCGAATACTTCCGCCAGGTCTACAACGTGCCCGACGACAACCTCGCCGTGCTGGGCGGACCGAGCCATGCCGAGGAGGTGGCACTGGGACGTCTGACCTACCTCACGGTGGGCTGCACCGACGAGGAGAAGGCGCAGTTCTACGCCGACCTCATCGCGAGCAGCTACGTCAAGACGAAGACGAGCACCGACGTCATCGGCATTGAGTACGCCTCCGTGCTGAAGAACGTCTACGCCATCGCGGCGGGAATCTGCAACGGTCTGAAATATGGCGACAACTTCCAGAGCGTCCTCATGGCGAACGCCGTGCAGGAGATGAGCCGCTTCTTGCGCGCCGTCTACCCCATCGACCGCAACGTCTACGACTCGGTCTATCTGGGCGACCTCCTCGTCACGGGCTACTCCAACTTCTCGCGCAACCGCGTTTTCGGCACGATGATTGGCCGCGGCTACTCGGTAAAATCTGCCCAAATCGAAATGGAAATGATTGCCGAGGGCTTCTTCGGCACGAAATGCATGAAGGACATCAACCGCCACTTCCACGTCAACATGCCCATCCTCGACGCCGTCTACAACATCCTCTACGAGCGCATCTCTCCCGCCATCGAGGTGAAATTGCTGACCGACTCTTTCAGATAAGACTACACGCTTACCCCCACAAAACGCGACCCGGACTTCCAATGAAGTTCAGGTCGCGTTTTGGTAAACAGATATTCAGGCAAAGCTCCAATGACGGCGCGCATACTCCCTGAATATCCCTAACCAGATACTGATTTATAACCATCATATATCAATTATTCAAATGACTACTTATAACAATAAAAAATGTTTGCCTACTTTTGCAGGCAAAATAACATTAGTATGATAGAAATCAACGACATTCTCAATCAGAAATACCTGCGACAGATGGACGGGGTCTATATACACGATGAAGAAAAACGGCTGTGTATTATTGCCCAGTCTTATGCGGTCTGTGAGAACTCTATAGCCGTGCTGAGCAATCTGCGAACCAACACAAGCCAAATATTTTACGGCAGAGCATGCGAAATCTTAGGATTGGACAAGGCGGTCACTCATCAGACTATCTCTTCTGTATGGGAAGAAGAAATCTTCAGCCGCATACATCCACAGGATATGAAAAGACAGAATCTGCAGGAACTTGCATTTTTCCGTATGGTTTCCTCATCACACGTGAAAGATTCGTTTTCATGGTACCTTGAACATTTTATGAGAATGCGAGATGCGAACGGCAAATACCGAATTTGGAAACATCGCATATTCTATTTCCTTGGAGATGGACACCAAGGGATTAGCTATTCTCTCTGTCTATACAACATTACTGCGGGCGACAATGAAGGGGCTTATCTGATAAATACGATGACAGGCGAAAAGAAAGTCCTTGTAATTGAAGACTATAACATACTTTCAGACAGGGAGAAAACAATTCTGAAAATGACTGCCGACGGAAAGTCGAGCATGAGAATCGGTGAAGAACTGGGAATAAGCAAGCACACCGTAGACAGACATCGGCAGAATATAATATTCAAGCTCCAGGCAAACAATACTACAGAAGCTTGCAGTAAGGCAAAGAGGCTGGGACTTATCAATTAGTATAACCATCAATTAAACATATCATTATGAACAAGACAAAATCTATAGTTATTATGATGGCTTTGGCAGGCATGTTTGTTTCGTGCCAAAACAGCCAGCAGCCTAAACAGGAAACGGCGACAACAATAGGCGACAGCGTGACCATATCCAAAACATTGACGCCATGCAATGTAACTGTCGGAAGTGTGACGTTTGATTATTCTCGTTTGGGTGCAGACACACTTACCTTTGTAAACGAGGATGCATCTATGACAATCTATTGCCCAGAGGGATTAGATATGTTCTGTGACCCCAACGAAGGCAAACTGACAAACAATGCTCTGCCTCTGCTCTTGAAGGAAATAGACAACACAAAGCCTTTCACATTCATAGCGAAAGTGACGCCAGAATTTACCGAAGAAGGTCTGTACAATGCCGCTGATTTGATAGTATATGCCAATGACACATTGTGGCAGAAGTTCTGCTTTGAACAGGATGAATACGGCAAGCATCGCATGGTCACTGTGAGGACTCAGGGTACGTCTGACGACAACAACCACGATATGGTTAGCAGCAATTCTGTGTACATGAAGATTTCATCTGACACTCATACTATCGCCAGCTACTACTCCCTCGACAAAAAACAATGGCACATGGTACGACTCTACAAAAACTATTATCCCCGCACAATATATGTGGGCGTAGCAAGTCAGTGCCCCGTTAAGGGTCAATGCACCAGTACATTTGAGGAAATATCACTTGATACCAATAATGTATCTGATTTCCGTATGGGAGAATAGAGAACGATATACAAGTTGTCCCTGAATGGAAATATCACACGGATTCACTCAAATTA
>JAUNOO010000108.1 GCA_030531095.1 Bacteroidales bacterium | reverse complement strand
GAATTAGTCCTGAGCTTTTAACCCCAAAGCTCAGGACTTTTTACCAAAAGCTCAGGACTAGTTTTTGAATGCTCCAGCGCGGGGGTTAAACGCACTTGTAAAAGTTGGAATTTCCCGAGTAGAAAATTCGGTGGCGTGGGCGGAAGTTCGGATAGCGCGGGGCGTCTTCCTTTTTGCCCGTTTTTTCTGTCGCACCGCCGTTTCATTTCCTCATTTTTATGCGGTGGTTACAACAATTTATTGTAAATTTGCCCTCGTATCTCTGTGGATTCCGCGCGGCGGAGGGAGGCGGGCATTGGTCTGTTCCTCACGCGCCACGAAGGCCACAACAATGATTCCGAATTATGAACATAGGTGACAAAGCCCCCGACTTTCTGGGCCTTGACGAGCAAGGAAAGGAAGTGAACCTCAAGGACTACGCCGGCAAACGGGTCATCCTCTATTTTTATCCTAAGGACAACACGTCGGGCTGCACCGCCGAGGCTTGCAGCCTGCGCGACCACCACGACGACCTGGCGGCTGCGGGGTGCGAAATCATCGGCGTGAGCGTCGACGGACAGGCTTCGCACCAGAAGTTCATCGAGAAGCACGGGCTGCCCTTCCGCCTCGTCGCCGACACTGACCACAAACTGGTGGAGGCCTTCGGTGTGTGGGCGGAGAAGAGCATGTACGGGCGCAAATATATGGGTACGTTGCGCACCACATTCGTCATCGGCCCGGACGGCACCGTCGCCGACATCATCGGCCCCAAGCAAATCAAGACGAAGACGCACGGCGAACAGTTGCTCGAACGCCTTGCCACGACGGAGTGACCCCTATGCGGCACGCCCTGCCCTACCCCAAGACAAATTCCCTCGAAAAGACAAAACTTAAAACCAATATGGCAAAGAAAGAAGAAATGGACAGCGCCGCCAGCGAAAAGCTGAAAGCCCTGCAAGCCGCTATGGCCAAGATAGAAAAGGACTTTGGCAAAGGCTCTATCATGAAGCTCGGCGACGAGCAAATCGAAGATGTTGAAGTCATATCTTCGGGCAGCATCGGCCTCAACGCCGCCCTCGGCGTAGGCGGATACCCGAAGGGAAGAATCATCGAAATCTACGGCCCTGAAAGTTCGGGCAAAACCACCCTCGCCATCCACGCCATCGCCGAGGCACAGAAGGCGGGCGGTTTCGCCGCCATCATCGACGCCGAGCACGCCTTCGACCGGTTCTACGCCGCCAAACTTGGCGTCGACGTGGGCAACCTCTACATCTCGCAACCCAACAACGGCGAGGAGGCGCTCGAAATTGCCGACACGCTCATCCGCTCGTCGGGCATCGACATCGTGGTCATCGACTCGGTGGCAGCCCTCACGCCGAAAGCCGAAATCGAAGGCGACATGGGCGACAACAAGGTGGGCCTGCAGGCACGCCTCATGAGCCAGGCACTGCGCAAACTGACCTCGACCATCAGCAAGACGAACACGACCTGTATCTTCATCAACCAGTTGCGCGAGAAAATCGGCGTCATGTTTGGCAACCCCGAAACGACCACGGGCGGCAACGCGCTGAAGTTCTACGCCAGCGTGCGCCTCGACATCCGCCGCGTCACGACGCTCAAGGACGGCGACCAGCCCATCGGCAATCAGGTGCGCGTGAAGGTGGTGAAAAACAAGGTGGCTCCTCCCTTCCGCAAGGCAGAATTTGAAATCACCTTCGGCGAAGGCATTTCGCGCATCGGCGAAATTGTGGACCTCGGCACGGAACTGGGCATCATCAACAAGAGCGGTTCGTGGTTCAGCTACGGCGACACCAAAATCGGCCAGGGCCGCGACGCCGTGAAGCGTATGCTGAAGGACAACCCCGAACTCTGCGAGGAAATCGAAGCACAGATTACGGAAGCGCTCAAGGCGAACAACAAATAAGACCGTATCTTTTCCACAAAAAGAAAATCCATCATGAAACACTTCCTGCTCATCGCCTTCGCCGCCCTCGTTCTGGCGGGCTGCAAAGGCAACGTCGAAGAGGAGTACATCAAGCTCATCACCGACGCCACCGAAGAGCTCTCGAACGCCACAACCGCGGAGGAGGCCCTCCAAATCACTGGTAAATGCGAAAAGGACATCAGAGAGTTTGAGAGCAAAAACGAAAAAGAAATCAACGAACTGAAGGATGACCCTGTCAAGAGCGCCAGAATCCAAAAGGCAGCCAATAACTATTTCTCCGTGGTCATCAAGAAAAGCATCGAACTGGGCAGCGGCTCGGGCGATGCAGAAGTTCAGGACGCAGAGGAATAAGCCTCAACGCCCGCACCCGACAACAAACAGTCAGCCCCGTCCCAGTGTCACTGAGGCGGGGCTGATGCTGTATATAGTCGGGACGCCAGGACGGCGGAGCCCTTCTCTAACGTCTATGGTTGCTTTGTCTCATTGCCCAAGCCGAAATGCTCCACGCGTTCGCGGACGGCATTGCTCTCGCGGAGCAGGCGGATAAACTCGCGGGCGGAGGCCTTGTGGTAGGCTTCGCTGTGGAGGTGTACGCAGCCTTCCATCAGGGCGGCAGGACTGTCGATGGGAACGGCGCAGAGCAGGCGCTCGTCCTGCACGGAAGTTTCGGAAAGGATGGTGACCAGATGACTGTCGGCTGCCAGTTGGAGGAGAATGTGCACTTCGTTGAGTTCGATGCGCACATGATAGTTGCGGATGTCGTGGATGAGCGCGTCGAAGGCGTTGCGTGCCTGGAGCCCGCGGGCGGGAAGGGCGAGGTCGTAGCGCGTCAGCTGCTCGAGCGTCACCGACTTCTGTCGGGCAAGCGGATGGGTGCGCGCCACCACGGCGGCAAGGTGGTTATAGAACAAGCTGTGCGACGTCAGGGCGGGGTGCGTGCGGAGCGGTTTGAAACTCAACACGAAGTCCACCTCGTGGTGCTCCAGAAGGACGAGAAGGTCCTCCATGCTCTCGTAGATGACGTTCAGACGGATGCCGGGATACTGCTTCATGAAGGTGAGCACCGTCTCCGTGAGGATGGGGCTGAAGCTGAAAGTCGCCCCGATGGTGAGGGTGCCCGTCTGCAACTTCTTGAGGTCGTTGAGGCGGTTGGTGCAGGTGTCGGCACAGTGGAGCGTGGCGGTGGCATGGGGCAAGAGCTCGCGCCCTGCCTCGGTGAGCACCACCGTATGGCTGTTGCGCTGGAAGAGGGGCACGCCCAGTTCCGTCTCCAGTTGCTTGATTTGTTGCGAGAGGGTGCTCTGCGTGATGTTGAGCTGGCGGGCTGCCTCCGAGAAGCTGAGCAGTTGGGCCGTATAGGTAAAATAGCGTAGTTGGCGCAGTTCCATTTTTCAGAAAGCGGGGCGGAATTGCCCTTTTGTGGGGCGGGAAAGAATCAGAGTTCTTCCTCGTCCTGTTCGTAATGAATGGGGTCTTCGCCGTTCCACTCCCAAAGTTTCTGGTGAACGCCAGTGTCTTTGCGGAAACTGCGGATAAGGGTAACGGTAACGAGAGCCAGAATGATGATGGCGGCGAGAACCCAGAGGGTGATGACGTGTAGCATAGCTGTAACTGTGTTTGTAAATCCGGGTGCAAAATTACAGCTATCTGAAATTCCACAAAAGTGGTTGTTAAGGTTTGTTTCTATAGTGGCTATCGGCTTTACCGAACGCCGCCGGCGCGTCAGAAGTCGAGCGTGAAGCTCTGCAGCGTGCGTAAGTCGATGGTCCACAGGCGACCAGCCAGTGTGGGGCCGTAGCCGCAGATGATTTTCACCACTTCGTGCGCCAGCACACCGCCCACAACGGCGGGCGTCATGCCCACAAGGCTGCGGTCGGTGGGAGCCGGCGGCGCGTCGGGGTAGAGGTCGCGGTAGTGGCGCGGCGAATCGCCCACGTTGAACACTGCCGCCTGCCCCTCATAGCCGCTCACGGCACCATAGACGTAGGGTTTGCCCAAGCGGCGCGCCACGTCGTCGATGAGGTACCGCGTGGCGTAGTTGTCGCAGCCGTCCACCACGAGGTCATAGTCGCCGATGAGACATTCGGCGTTTTCTTCCGTCAGGCGGCAGGCATAGGGCACGACCTCCACCTCGCTGTTGAGCGCGCGGAGGCGGCTGGCGGCCTGCAGCGCCTTGGGTTGCCCCACTTCCGCCTCGGCGTAAAGCACCTGGCGGTGGAGGTTGCTGACGCTCACCACGTCGTCGTCGACGATGCCGAGACGCCCTACGCCCGCTCCGGCGAGGTAGAGGCTGATGGGCGCACCGAGGCCGCCGACGCCGACGAGCAGGACGCGCGCGGCGCGGAGTTTTTTCTGACCGGACTCACCGATTTCGGGCAAGCCCATTTGGCGTGAATATCTTTCCATAGGGGTGAAAGTTTATGGGAATCAGTGTGCCGTCCGTGCCGCCGGATAGCCGTCGAAGCTCGCATCCCAGTCCTTCCAGACCGGTTCGCGCCCTGCGGCGCGGAGGGCGGCTTCGACCTCCACGGCGGTGCGGTCATCGCTCACGTGGAACTGCTCCAGCGCTTGCGGATAAGTGTAGTAGCCACCCGGCTCGGTTTTGCTCTCTGCCGACATGGTCGTGACGCCGAGCGTCGCCATGTGGTCGCGGATGAAGGCGGGCTCGCGCGTGGAATAGGAGATGTCCACGTCGTGGTCAAAGATGCGCATGGCAAACGTCACCTGCGCCAGTTCGCGGTCGGTCATCACGCAGTTGGGCGTGAAGCCGCCGTTCTCCGACGGGCGCATTCGGGGGAAGTTCACGCTGTACTTCGTGCGCCAGTACTGACGTTGCAGGTAGCGCAGGTGGTACGCCATCATCGTGATGTCCGTGCGCCATTCCTTCTCCAGCCCGATGAGCACACCCATGCCGATGCTGTGGACGCCCGCCTGCCCCATGCGGTCGAAGCCGTTGACGCGCCAGTCGAACTTCGACTTCATGCCGCGCGGATGGTAGATGTTGTAGTTAGCCTTGTGGTACGTCTCCTGAAAACATATGACACCGTTCATGCCGTGGCGGCGCAGTTCGGCATATTCGTCCACGTCGAGGGGCATCACCTCAATTTTCAGGTTCGAAAAATAGGGCTTCGCCAGGTCGAGGGCGCGGGCAATATAGGGCACGCCCGCCTTCGCGGGATTTTCGCCCGTCACGAGCAGCAGGTTCTCGAAGGGTGCGAGCCGCTTGATGGCTTTGTATTCGTCCACGATTTCGTCCTCCATCAGGATGGTGCGCTTCATTTTGTTCGCCACGTGGAAACCGCAGTAGATGCACGAGTTGGTGCACGAGTTGGTGATGTAGAGCGGCACGAACATCGACATTGTGCGGCCGAACCGTTCCTCCGTATAGCGCCGGCTCAGCCTCGCCATCGTTTCGAGATAGGGCTGTGCGGCAGGCGAAATCATTGCCATGAAGTCGTCCACGTAGCAGCGGCGACCAGGCGTAAGGGCGCGGCGCACGTCGGCATCCGTTTTGGCATAGATGCGCGCCGTCGTCTCGTCCCAATCGTATTTTTCCAGTTCTTCTGAGAACAACATTTTCTTCCTCTTTTTTACGAAGTCATATATAATATATATAGGAGTAGCCGCGCGCCGCTTCAGCGCATAATGCCCGGCTCATCTCCCCTGCCCCGCCTCAGCCCAAAAAGGCGGTGAGCGGCGAACTGGCCTCGGCTTCGAGCGTAGCACCCTGCGCGGGCAGTCCAGCCTCAAACGCCTGTCGGCCAGCCTCGACGGCGGCTTTGAAGGCGCGCGCCATTTCTACCGGGTTGCCCGCCACGGCAATCGCCGTATTGACGAGGCACGCCGAAGCGCCCATCTCCATGGCTTCGGCGGCGTGGCTTGGCGCACCGATGCCGGCGTCGACCACCACGGGCACGCCCGCCTGTTCGATGATGATTTGCAGGAAGTCGCGCGTGCGCAGCCCGAGGTTCGTCCCGATAGGCGCACCGAGGGGCATGACCGCCGCCGCGCCCGCCTCTTCAAGGCGTTTGCAGAGCGTGGGGTCGGCTTGGCAGTAGGGCAGCACCACGAAGCCCAGCTTCACCAACTGCTCCGTGGCCTTGAGCGTCTCTACCGAGTCGGGCAAGAGGTAGCGCGGGTCGGGGTGGATTTCGAGTTTGAGCCAATTCGTGCCGAAGGCTTCGCGCGCCATCTGGGCGGCAAACACCGCCTCGTCAGCATCGCGCACGCCGCTCGTGTTGGGCAGCAGCTGCAAGCCCGGGCGGACAATGTGGGCGAGGAGGTCGTCGTGGCTGTCTTCGAGTTCCACGCGCTTCATCGCCACCGTAACCATTTCCGTGCCCGAGGCGGCGATGGCTTCCGACATGACGGCGTTGTTGTTGAATTTGCCCGTTCCGAGGAACAGGCGGGACGCAAATTCGCGCCCTCCGAGTGTGAGTTTTGACATATCTTTCTTTTCGTTATTCAGGAAACGATGAAACGGGTCGCAGCCGAACTACCGCCGCACCCGCCAGATGGAGCACCTTCTCCGCGCGGAGCGTACCGTCAGCCGCCGCACGCCGCCTTGATGACCACGATGTTTTGCCCCTCGCAGAGGGCATAGTCCGCCCACGTTGCGCGCGGCACCATACGGTTGTCCACCCCCACGGCGACGCCGTTGAGGGGGAGCTGAAGTTCTTCGACGAGTTCGGAAAGCGTAGTGGCAGCAGTCTCCACCGCCTTGTTGTTGACGTTTACTTTCATTGTCTTGAAGCGATTTGAGTGTAGGGTTGAAAGTAAATCGAAAGAGAAGCCAATAGCACAGCAGGCAGGCGGTAAGCACAATCCCTACGGCAGCATTGTCTGCTTCAGGTCGGAGGGTATGATCTCAGCCGCCCCAAACGGGAGGGCACCCCTTTGTCTTTACTTCAGTGCAAAGTTACGGTTTGCAGGAGGAACAGCCAAATTTTTAGCGGAATAAAAATTCTGTGGCAAGGCTTTTGAAAAATATCCCTGTGATACTTCCTCAAAAGCTCAGGACTAATTCTCAA
>JAUNOO010000012.1 GCA_030531095.1 Bacteroidales bacterium | reverse complement strand
AGTGAATCCGTGTGATATTTCCATTCAGGGACAACTTGTATATCGTTCCCTTTGTGTAAGACTGTGCCCAGTGCACGGCAGTAGCATTGTTTATCGCGCGAGCCAGGGCAGGGGGTTGATGTGGGTGGCGGTAGAGCCAGAGCGCTGGCGGAGCTGGAAGTGGAGCGTGCAGTTGCCGGCGGCGTCCTTGGCGACGTTGCCGAGGATTTGGCGGGTGGTGACCTTCTGGCCGTTGCGGACCTTCACGTTGGACAGACCGCTGTAGACGGAGAAGTAACCGCCGTGGCGGACGATGACGACGTAGTTGCCGCCAATGTTGGCAATGGCACTCACTTCGCCGTTGAAGACACAGCGTGCTTGGGCGCCAGTCTTGCCCGTGAGGTTGATGCCCTTGCTGTCGAGCGTCACGTCCGAGAGGCCCTCGACGTTGTACTGCCCGTAGCGGCTCGTGATGGCATAGGAACCCGTGATGGGGATGGGGAGACGGCCCTTGTTGGCGCGGAAGTTCGTGGACACCGTGCGGTCGGTGTCGTCCGCCTCCTCGTAGCGGGGCGAACTGCTCGACTTGGAGGACGTCTTGGAGGAAGACTTTGAGGACGAACCGGACGAAGAAGAGCCTTTCTTCTTTGCCGCGGCGGCGCGGGCTGCCTGTTCCTTCCGCTTTTTCTCTTCGGCGGCCTTGCGGGCGGCTTCTTCCTTCTTGCGGCGCTCCTCAGCCTTGCGGATTTCTTCCTGGATGAGCGCGTCGATGCGCGAATTGAGTTTGGAGTAGTTGCGCTTCTGCTGGTTGATGGTCGAGGTAATCTGCTTCTGCTTCTTGTTGAGTTCGTCCACCATTCTCTGGCGCTCCGCCTTCTGACCTTCGAGGGCGGCGCGCTGTGCTTTCGCGTCGGCAAGGAGAGCGTCCTTGTCGCGCTTAGCCGTCTCAAGGGCAGTCTGCTTGTCGCGCACCGCCTGCTCCTTCTGCTTGATGACGTCGCCCTGTGCGCGGAGGTACTTGGAATAGTCGGCGGCGTAGCGCATACGTCTGTACATCTGCCGGAAGCTCGACGACATGAGGATGAACATCCAGCGATTTTGCGTCAGGCGGTTGCGGTTCATGTAGAGGAGCGTGCGGCGGTATTTGAGTTTGCACGCCGCCAGGTCGCTCTGCAAAGCTTTCACCTCGTTCTGGAGCTTGGCTATCTGGATGGACATCGCCGTCACCTCCGCCTGCACCGTATCGATGAAATTTTCCTGCGCCGTGATTTGCGAATTTATGACCGCCAGGTTGTTGAGTTGCGAAGAGACGTCTTTTTTAGTCGTTTTGAGCAGCGTCTCCGAGTCGGAAATCTGCTTCTTTAGCGCCGCGCTCTGTTGCTGAAGTTCCCGTATGCGCTTGTTAGTCTGCCCCGTAGCTGCGAAGGGGAGAAGCAGCACCAGGCAGAGCAGTATGACAATATTTTGACTTTTCCGTAGCACGATTCTGGAGTTGAAGCGGAATTTTCAGGGCGCGGTGCCCGAGGCGACCACATTTTTCTTTGAAAAACTATTTGCGAAGAGAGGGGAGGGGAAATGCGCTGGCGAGGGTCACATCCCAATGAGTTTGCCGAGGATTTCGTCGGCGGAGCGGCGCGTGTATTTGGACGACACCTCCGTGTGCGCCGTCCAGTCGGTGTCGTGACCGATGCGGCTCAGGTTCAGCGTGAAGCCTGCGTCCTTGCCCACGCCCGTCACGGCGCACGTCATCTGTCCGGGGAAGGGTTTCCCGTCTACGGTGGTGAAGTCGGCGTAGCGCCACTCAAATTTTCCAGCCTGCGCGGCGTTCTTGCTCTCCACCGTCACGCGGTCGATGCTCGCCGTAGCGGTCTGGGTGAGGAAGTCGTAGTTGAGTTTGGGCGCGTCTTTGAGCGAGAGCAGCGTGTGGCTACCAGCCGACGAGAGCGAGAAGCGGTCGCCCGTGCCCACCGACTTTTCGCCGGGCACGAAGAGTTCGCCCCAGAAGAGGGCCTGGAGCGCCTTGAAGTCGAGTCCCGCGGCGCGGAGGAAACTGACGTCGGAGTAGGTGGCGCGGACGTATTGGCGGTTGTAGCGGTCGATGATGAGCACGTCGGCGGGCGAGAATTCCATGCGTCCCACCTCGAAGCCGAGCATCGTGAGCGAGAGCTGCACCACGTCATCGCGCTTCATGCGCAACTGACCGCTCACCGACACGTTCTTGCCGTCGGCGTTGATGTTCATCTTGATGCGCGCCGTGAGGGTCTGCGCGGTCTGTGCGTTGGCGGTCACTTTCTTTACGTACTCCGTGGCGAGTAGCGCACTGCTGCGCAGGTTGCCCTGCGTTTCGGTGGTGGTCGTCGCCGAACTTTCGACGTTGCGCGAAGCACGGCAGCCCGAAAGCAGAAGGAGGGCTGCGAGCAACGGCAGATATTTGAAGAAGTTGTGCATATATACTTAGTTGTGTCTATTCAGAAAAACGACTGCCCAGCACCGCGCGGCCGCATTGGGTCAGTGGCACGGCAGATTCAGAGCGCGCGGTTGCGGATTTTTGTCTGGAGCGCCTCTTTCTCTGCCTTTTCAGTGGTCAGTTTGAGCGCTTTTTTCCAGAAGTCCACCGCCGCAGCCGTTTCGCCGCAGCGGAAGTAGATGTCGCCGGCGTGGTCGTAGATGCTGCTGTCCTCCTCGTCGGATTCAATGAAGCTGAGCGCCTGGTCGATATAGATTCGCGCCTGGGTGAACTGCTCCTGCTTGAAGAGAATCCAGGCGTACGTGTCGAGGTAAGTGGCGTTCTGCGGCTCAGCGTTGACCGTGCGCAGACTCATCGAGGCGGCGTAGTCGAGCCGTTCGCCGTCGAGCGAGAGGAAGTAGGCGTAATTGTTCAGGCAGAGCATATTGTCGCTCGCATATTTCAGCGCCTCCTCATAAGCCGCGTAGGCCGCCTCCTTCTTCCCCAGTTCGTGGTTGATGTCGCCCAGCAGGACGTACATGTCCGACGCCGTTTCCAGATTTGTGGGCTCGCCGATGTGTTCCACCCCGTCGCTCACGGCCTTCAGCGCCGCCTCGTAGTTGTCCAGACGGACGTAAGCCATACTCTCGTAGTAGTAGTAGACCGCCTCAGTGGGGTTGTAGCGGTGACCCTCGTTGCAGAGTGCCGCCACGCCCTCCATGTCATCCTTGCGGAGCAGGATGTCGAGCATCTGGAGGCGCGCCCGTTCATAGTCCGGCTCCACTTCCAGAATTTTCTCCATGACGGGCTGCAGCGCCATAGTGGGCATGCCGATTTTCGTCATGTAGTAGGCACAGAGTTCGCCCAGTCCGCGCGTGTCCTGCGGCAGTTCGAGTGCCTGGCGGAAAAGTCCCAGCACCTCGGCGGTGTCCTTCTCCGTCTGCAAGGCACTGACCACATAGCCGCGCATGGCTGACACCTTCGCCTCCGTCATGGTGCGCGGGTTGAGCACCACTTCCTTCACGAGCGCCTGGTAGAGCGAGTCCTGCCCCGCTGCCTGGTAGTACGCCATGAGCGAAATCTGGGCGAGACTGTTGCCCGGCTCTTTCGCCAGCACGTCGCGGTAGATGACCAGCGCCGTGTCCTTCTTGCCGTTCTGGTAATAGAGGTCGCCGAGCAGTACGCGGTAGCGCAGGTCGGTGGGATATTCCTCGCAGAGCGCTTCGATGGCGTCGTAGGCCCTGTCGTAGTCGTCGAGCTGGTAGTAGAGCTTGAATTTCTCCATGCTGTAGCGCTCGTCCTTCCCCTCGATAAGTTCCAGTTTGTCCAGACTCGCGATGGCACCCTCCAAGTCGCCGCTCTCCTCCTGCAGACTGGTGAGGACAAAGAGCCGTTCGGATGTCGGTTCCTTCTCCACCATTTCCTGATAGAGGGCAATCGATTCGGCAAACTTCCCCTGGCGCGCCAGAATGTTGGCGAGCGTTTCCTTGTAGTAGAGGTTTGAAGAGTCGAGCGCAATGGCGCGGCGCAACATATCCGTGCCTTCGGCGCGGCGCGTCGTGTCTGCCACAGTGCTGAACGAAATCATCAACTGTCCCATCTCATAGAGCGCTTCGGAGGCGTCGGGGTTTATTTCGAGCGCCGCTTTCAGCAGTTCGTATTCCGCGTCGTAGTTCTCCTTCTCCCGCTGGCGCACGGCCTCGAGGAAGAGGCTGTTGAAGCGCAACCGCTCGTCGGGCGTCAGGCCCTGGCTGTCGCGCACGCCTTCACTGGCGCTGTCGCGCGAGGAGCCGCAACCCGTCGCCGTCAGCGCAAGCACCACGACGCACAAGGCCGTCAGCCACAGCCGACAGCCCCTCTTGTCGAAAGACAGGGGGAACAAACGGAAAGTCATTCTCTTCATATTCAACTTTGCAAATAGAGGTTCAGCATCCGGTGTGACCGAATCCGCCTGCGCCGCGCTCCGTGTCGTCGAGCGTCTCCACGGGCGTCCACTCCACCGTTTCGTGGCGCGCCACGACCAGTTGGGCGATGCGTTCGCCGTCGTTCACGGTGAACGGCTCGTTGGAGAGGTTCACCAATATCACGCCTATCTCGCCGCGGTAGTCAGCGTCGATGGTGCCCGGCGAATTGAGCAAGCCGATGCCCTTCTTCAGTGCCAGACCTGAGCGGGGACGTACCTGCGCCTCGTAGCCTGCGGGCAGCGCAATGAAGAGGCCCGTCGGGATGAGGCAGCGCCCTAGCGGGGGCAACACCACGGGTTCGTCCACGTTGGCGCGCAAGTCCATTCCCGCACTCAGTGGGGTGGCGTACGTCGGCAGGGCATGGCGGGAGCGGTTCACTATTTTTATTTCCATATTGTCTGAGCGTAAATCTTTGTTGAACTGACAAAAATACGCAATTCCCGGAACATAGCTGTAGATTTTAGGGAAAAAGAAAGACCGACCCGTTTTTTTGGACTAAATTTGCAAGAACAAGAAGGGTGGCAGCGCGCACCGCATACGCGACAGCCCCGCGCCACCCCAACTCACTCTTACTCATGGATTGGAAACAACTCATCTCTGACAAACGCTTCGGCAAAGAGCACAGCCACAAGATTCCCACCGAGCGCCGCACGGAGTTCCAGCGCGACTTCGACCGCCTCATCTTCTCCTCGCCCTTCCGCCGCATGCAAAACAAGACGCAGGTCTTCCCCCTCCCGGGCAGCATCTTCGTCCACAACCGCCTCACCCACAGCCTGGAGGTTTCGAGCGTAGGCCGCTCGCTTGGCACTGACGTGGCGCGCGAACTCCTCGTACGTCGTCCCGAACTCTGCGAAGCCGACCTTGCCCCCATCGGCGCCATCGTATCCGCCGCCTGCCTCGCCCATGACATGGGCAACCCGCCCTTCGGTCACAGCGGCGAGCGCGCCATCCGCAGCTACTTCTCCGAGGGGCGCGGCACCGCCATCAAGGACTACCAGACGCCCGTCGGGCAGCGCCTCACGCCAGCCGAGTGGGCAGACATCACGCGCTTTGACGGCAACGCCAACACCTTCCGCCTCCTCTCCCACCAGTTTGCCGGCCGCCGCCGCGGCGGTTTCGTCATGACCTACTCCACGCTCGCCGCCGTGGTCAAGTACCCCTATTCGTCCCGCCTCAGCGGCAAGAAGTGCAAGTTCGGCTTCTTCGAGAGCGAGGCGGCCGACTTTGCCCTCATCGCCTCCGAACTGGGCATGCCCGTCGAGCACACGCCCGACGGCATCCGCAGCGTGCGCCACCCGCTGGTCTACCTTGTCGAAGCGGCAGACGACATCTGCTACGAAATCATGGACATCGAGGACGCCTACAAGCTCCGCCTCCTCTCTGACGACGAAACGATGTCGCTCTTCATGGGCTTCTACGACGCTGCACAGCGCGAACAACTCCTTGAGGACTACCCCGACACCACCGACAAGAGCGACCACATCGCCTACCTCCGTTCGTGCGTCATCAACGCCCTCGAACGCGCCTGCGTCAACACCTTTGTCGAGAACGAGGCCGCCATTCTCGAAGGCACATTCCAAGGCTCGCTCATCGACCACCTGCCGCCCGCGCTCCTCGCCGCCTACCGCCGTTGCGAGGAAGTGGCGCGCCAGAAAATCTACTTCTGCAAAGACGTCCTCAACGTCGACCTCGCGGGATACCATATTATATATACGCTCCTCGAACTGATGGTCGACGCCGTCCTCGCGCCCCAGAAGGCCTACAGCCAACTGCTCCTCGGACAGGTTTCGAGCCAATACCAAATCCACGCGCCGCGACTGGCAGACCGCATCATGGCGGTGCTCGACTACCTCTCGGGCATGACCGACGTCTACGCCCTCGACCTCTACCGCAAAATCAACGGCCACTCCCTCCCGGGCGTATAAAAGAAAAGCCATGCCCCGCTTCTCCATACTCATCGCCGCCTACAACGCTGCACCCTTCCTCCCCGATTGCCTCCGGTCAATCCGGAGTCAGACGATGTCCGATGCCGAGTTCATCTTCGTGGACGACTGCTCCACCGATGACACCCTCGACATCCTGCAGCGCTATGCCCGCACCGACGCGCGCTGCCGCATACTCCGCACGCCCGTCAACAGCGGTCAGGCGGTGGCGCGCAACATGGCGCTGCGCGAGGCGCGCGGCGAGTTCACCCTCATCCTCGATGCCGACGACGCCCTCGCCCCCGACACGCTCTATGCCCTCTGGCGCGCCCACGAAGCCTGCCCCGAGGCGGATGCCATCGTCATGAAACTCTACAGGGCGATGCCAACCTGCATCGGCTCATTCATGTACCGCATACAACCACATCCATTCGGCGATGAGGATGACCCTTACCACCTCATACCAGTCCACATCCGGGGAGACATCAAATGGCCCATCAGCGGACTCGAGGCGTGCCTGCTCAGCATCGACCTCCGCCTCCACGGACTCTACGCCCTCCGCACCACGCTCTTCCGCCGCCAGCCCTACGACGTGTCACTCCGCAGCTTTGGCGACGACGTTTCCACGCCCTTCCACTACCTCTCGGCGCGCCTCGTCACCTATTCCCCAGCCTCGACCTACTACTACCGCCAACACATCGCGTCGTGCACGCACACCTACGACCTCAGCCGCCTCAACCTCATCGACGCCAACCGCCTCATGCGCCAGCGCCTTGAAGCCACCTTCAAGCCCCGCGAGAATGGGGTGGAACAGACTGCCACGCCCCCTGCCGCGTCCCAAAATTCTGAGGCGCAGGAAATTGACCCCATTTTCCCCACGTCCTATCCCGGTCTCACGCCCGACCGCGTGGCACAGCTCCACGCCGAATGCCTGCGCCGCTGCGAAGCCTATTGCTGGTACAACTTCGTCGCCACCTACCGCGAGTTCCTTCGCCTCCGCCGCAATTTCTCGCCCGACGAATGGCGCATCGCCGAGCGGCGCTTCACCCGTTGCCTCCGCGCCATGCGCCCCTCACGCCTGCCGTCCAAAATATGGCGTCACCCCTCCACCTTCTTCATCCGCCCCTTCGCCCTCTTCAAGGCTTGGCAGCACCTGCTCGCCTTTCTGAAAAAGGACCTCTGAAAGCCCGTAATTCGCTTTCATTTTGACACGGGCCTCGATGCACTGCCCGAAGGCTTTCAGACTTTTTCCCAGTACTTCTTAATCCCCCACCAGAGCTTCTGAAAAATATCCCTGTGATACTTCCCCAAAAGCTCAGGACTAAATTCCAAAAACTCAGGACTAAGTACTCAAAAGCTCAGGACAAATTTCTGAAATTGAGGACGAAATTCGCGAAAGGTCTGTTCCAAGCGCCTCTTTTGACCCATGTCGTGCGCCCGAAAAGGCGTGGTGCGGCGGCAAAAATTCGAGCCCTTCAAAAATCCATCCGATTTCTGACCAAGGGTTTAGGATTATTAATTACCTTTGCAGGCAAAACTCATCAACCTAAAGTGCTCTATGGGCCAAAGCCTTGTGATTTCTCAACGACCTTTGCAGCCCCTATTTTTTAAGCAATCATGAACAACTGGATACAAGAAGCGTTGCTCACTACGTCGGCCACTCAGGCCGTCATCGTCATCAGCCTCATCTGTGCCATTGGCCTCGTGCTGGGCAAATGGCGCGTCTGCGGCGTCAGTCTCGGCAGCACATTCGTATTTTTCATCGGTATCCTGGCAGGAGCCGTCGGTCTCAACATCGACCCCCAAATGTTGAGCTACGCCGAAAGCTTCGGTCTCGTGCTTTTCGTCTACCTCCTCGGCTTGCAGGTGGGCCCGGGTTTCCTCAGTGCCTTCCGACAGGGCGGCACGGAGCTCAACTTGCTCAGCGTCGCGGTGATATTGCTGGGCACACTGATGATGCTCGCCGTAACGTGGATGGGGTGGGCACCGCTGCCCGACATGCTGGGCGTGCTCTGCGGCGCTACGACCAATACCCCTGCCCTCGGTGCGGCGCAACAGACGTTCAAGCAACTGGGCGACGCGGCTGCTAGTTCCACGGCGGCACTGAGCTGCGCCGTGACCTATCCGCTGGGTATGGTGGGCGTGATTATCGCCTTCATCCTGATGAGGGGCTGGCTGGTGCGCCGCGAACACTCCAACGAGGGCGACGGCGAGGACGACCAGGCCTTTATTGCCTCGTTCCTCGTGTGCAACCCGGCGGTGTTCAACCAGAAACTGAACGACATCGCCCAACTGGGGACGGCGCCGAAATTCGTCGTGTCGCGATTGTGGCGCGACGGAAAGGTGATTCTGCCCAACGCCGACACGCTGCTGGAGCAGAACGACCGCATCCTCGTCATCACCAAGCGCAAGTTGGTGAAGCAACTGACGGTCCTCTTCGGGCGTATCGACGAAACGGACTGGAACAAGAAAAACATTGACTGGAACGCCATCGACTCGAAACTCGTGTCGCAACGCATCCTCATCACGCGGTCGGAAATCAACGGCCGACACCTCGGGGCGCTGCAACTGCGCAACCGCTACGGCGTGAACGTGAGCCGCGTGCAGCGCGCCGGACTCCAACTCGTGGCAACGCCCGACCTCGTGCTGCGCATGGGCGACCGCCTCACCGTCATCGGCGAGGCAGAAAGCATCAAGAGTGTGGCTGCCGAACTGGGCAACGCCGTGAAACACCTGGACGACCCCAACCTCATTGCCATATTCATCGGCATCGTACTCGGTCTGCTGCTGGGCTGCCTGCCCGTGGGCGTGGGACTGAGCACTCCGGTGCGCCTCGGCTTGGCTGGAGGCCCCATCATCATGGGTATCCTCATCGGTGCCTACGGTCCGCGCTTCCACATGGTGGCTTACACGACGACGAGCGCCAACCTGATGCTGCGCACGCTGGGGCTCTCAATGTATCTGGCGTGCCTAGGCCTCGACGCGGGGCGCGACTTTATCGACACGGTGATGCAGCCGGCTGCGCTCTACTGGATTGGCTTCGGTCTGCTCATCACGATTCTGCCCGTGATGCTGATGAGCGTCATTGCCGTGAAGTGGCGGCAGAAGAGCTTCGCCACGACGGCGGGCATGCTCTGCGGCGCTATGGCCAACCCCATTGCGCTCGACTACATCAACGAGTCGAACTTGGGCAACAAGCCTTCCATTGCCTACGCCACGGTCTATCCGCTGACGATGTTCCTACGCGTGATTATCGCGCAGGTGCTGGTGATGTACGGCATGGGGGCTTAGCAGAGGAACCACTATAGCCCCGCCCGCAAGTCTTATTTTTATTTCAGGAACAACGACGGTTTCAAGAACAACTTCTGTTCCACCAACTACAAATCAGCCCGAGGAGCAATCCCCGGGCTGATTTGTTTAGGCTATGGCAGTAGGGCGGCGTCACCCAATGCGGATGCTGCTGCGGCCACCAGTGGGCCGCTTGACAATGCGGATTTGCGGACTGATTTGCGAGCGGATTTGGTCGGTGTGGCTGATGACGCCGACCTTGCGCCCCTGGACGTTGTCGAGGTTGGAGAGGGCGGACATGACAATCTCGAGCGAGTCGTGGTCGAGGTTGCCGAAGCCTTCGTCGATGAAGAGGCTGCCGATGGCGAGGCTGTTGCTCGACAGGGAGGCGAGGCCGAGGGCGAGGGCAAGGCTCACGACGAACGTCTCGCCGCCGGAGAGGGAGCTGACGTGGCGGCGCTCGTCGAACATGTCGCGGTCGATGATTTCGAGCGTCAGCGTGCCCTTCTCGTTGCACAATTCGTAGCGCGGGGAGAACTGGCGCAACTGGATGTTGGCGTGCTCGACGAGGAAGCTGAAGGTGAAACTCTGGGCGAGTTCGCGAAAGCGCTTGCCGTCGGAGCTGCCCAGAAGGTCGTTGAGCTTCTTCCACTCTTCGGCATTGGTCTCGGCTGCCTTGAGTTCGCCGGCGTGGGCGCGGACTTCGTCTTCGCACTTCTCATGCGCCATGATTTTGAGGTTGATTTCGCTGAGATTATTCTGCTGCTCCTCTAAATTCTGCTTGAGGGACGAGAGGGTCTGCGCAAGGGCTGGCTTTGTTTCTTCGCCTTCGCCCGAAGGTTTGTCGGGACGGCTGTTCACCTTCTGTAAATCCGTGCGCGACGCGTCAAGACGTGTGGCAGCGAGGGTGCGCTGTTCCTTCAGGCTGTCGAGCTCGCAGCGGAGGGCGTTCCAGTCGTGGCGGGACGAGAAGAGGTCTTCGAGTTCGGCAAACTGCATAGGCGGATGGGCGGCGTTGAAGTGCTCAAACCAGAGGTCGAGCTCGGCTTTGTGGTGGCGGAGTTCCTGCTCGAGGGTCTGGCGCTTCTGGGTCAACGTCTGCTTGCTGCCCTGGAACTGACCCAAGCGGCGCTGGGACTCGTCGTGGCTGGCGCGTGCCGTGGCTTCCGCCTCGCGGGCGGCGGTGACGTCGCTCTGAAGGGCTTTTCCGACCTGCTCGGGCGTGCTGTCACCAAAGTCGCGGGTGAGCTCTTCGGACTTCTCGTTGAGCATTTCCTGCTTCTGCTTGTAGTCCGCCTGGTGCTGCGCGAGCTGGCTCTTCGCCTCGGTGAGTTGTTCCTCCCCCGATGCGCGTTCGTTCGTGAGGAGCGCCACCTTGCCCTGCAAATCGCTGACGTCGTCGCACGTGGCGCGCCAATCGTCGTAGAGCGTGGAGAGGTACTGGCTGAATCCTTCCGGATTTTTCTTCCAGTCGACGTACCACGCCGAGATGGTCAGCACGCCGCTGAGGTCGGCGTAGAGCGTCTCGAGCGCCTTTTCCGAATGCTTCAGGAGGGCGTCCTGGTTCTCAGCCGCCTGGCGTGCCACTTCATACTGCGTATTGATGCCAGCAATATGCTTGCTGTCGCTATTCACCTGTGCCTCGAGCGTACTGATGCTCTCGCTGAGGCTGTTGATTTGGGTCTGATGGACGTTGAATTCGTTGAGTTCATTTTCGGCTTCAGTCGCATCCTTCTTGGCGCCGTCGATGAGCAGTTCTATCATCTGGCGGCGGGCATCTGCCGAAACTGAGGGCGAACAGTCGGCGATGGAGGAGTCGAGCGCTGCACATGTCTGCCACTCTGCCACGTCCTTGCGCTGCTGCGTCTCGCGCTCTTCCAGACTGCGGCGGCTGGCCTTCAGCAGGCCCTCGTTGTTGGCCCACGTTTCTTTGAGGTCGCCCAGGTGTTTACGCTTATTCTCCAGATTTTCCTTGGCCTCCTCATATTCCTTCTCAAGATTGTTGAGCAGTTCGCCCAGCTCGCGCTCCGTCTCCGTGTGGTAGGGGTGGTGGGTGGCGCCGCATACGGGGCAGGCCTTGCCCTCCTTGAGCTGTTTGCGGAGCTGCACGATGTCCTTGCTCTGGCTCAGGGTGTAGCTTTTGTTGAAACTGTTGTAGACCTCCTCGAGCGTGGCGAGTTCGCGCTGGGCGCGGTCTATATCGGTGGCGAGCTGCGACTGGGCGACCTCGGTGCGGCGTATTTCGTCGCGCTTCTCGTCCAGTTCTTCGTAGCCTTCGGCAATGCGCTGCCAGAGGTTTCGGGCGCGCTCGAGGCCGAGCAGACGGTTGTTGCAGACCGTCATGCGCTCCTGCAGCTTCGCGCTTTCCTTGCCTCTGTTGTACTGGCGGTGGATTTCGAGTTCCGCCTTTTGGCGGCTGAGATTTCCCTCGGCGTCGTGCTGCCTCTCCTCGTAGGTTTTGAGCGCCTTCTTGTGCTGCTCCATTTCCGCCTGATGCCTGTTGTAGTTTTCACTGTACCGCTCAAGCGCTTGCATTTCCTGCGTGAGCGAGGCCAGTTTGGACTTGACGAGGTTGAAATTCTCGAACATCTGCTGATAGGCCGAGAGCGCCAACCGGTGCTGCTCGCGGTTCTCGAGCCGCTTCTGCGCCTCGTCCAGTTCGGTGCGCTTCGTGTTGAGGGCGCTCTGCCTCTCTTCGCACGTGCCCTGTGCCGCCTTGCGACGCTCGTCTATCTTCTTCAGTTCCTCTCTCGCCGCTTTGATTTCGCCGCTGAGGACGAGACCGCGGTGGATGGCAGGTTGGCGTTGGCGCTGGTTGGCTTCGGCATCCTGCAGGCGCTTCTTGGCGGCCTCGAGGTCTTCTGCCGAGGCGTTAAGCATCTGTTTTTCGGCAGCAATCTGGGCGTCAAGCGCTTCGCCTTCGGCGCGGTTCGCCGCGATGTCGTCCTGGCGCATCACGATTTTGCGGTAGAGGGGCTGCACCTTCTGCACCTGGTCGTAGCGTTCGAGGCTCAGTTCCTGACTGCGCATGGCGACGTAGTTCTTGTTGGCTTCGGTATGGTCTTTCTCGCGTTTCTCCACTTCGGCACGGGCGGCTTCTTCGTCGTCGAACCAGCCCAACTGGCGCTCCGCCAGTCCGATACGCGCCGTCGTCACGTTGATGTCCGACGTCACCTGCGTGCGCTTATCCTTCCATTCCTGCAGCTCCTCGGGGGCGAGGTGGTTGCTCATGATACCTTTGATGAAGTCGTTGATTGATGCCACCTGCGCCTGGGCTTCCTTGTTCTTCTCGAAAATCTTCATGGAAATCCGCGCGTAGATGTCAGTGCCTGTGAGCTTCTCGAGCAGCGCCGACTTCTCGTTGTCCTTGGCGCGGAGGAAGTTGGCAAAGCTGTTTTGCGCCAACATGACGGTGCGCGTAAACTGTTCGTAGTCCAGACCGATGATTTGCCTGATGCGGTTGTTAAATTCCTTCTTGTCGACCGCCTCTTTCTCTTTGCGCGGTGCAAGCTGACGGAGCGAGCGCTCCACGTTGTCGTAAGTGCCCGTTCGCTTCACGCGGACGCTCCAGCCCACCTCGTAGCGCGCCCCGTCGGGCATACTGAACTCGACGCGGCTGTAGGCTTCGTCGCATCCGCGGCGCAACATGGCACGGACGTCGTCTGCCCCGAGCTTCTTCTCATCGGTTTTCGTCTTGCTCTTCATGCCATCGAAGCGCGGTGCCTTGTTGTAGAGCGCGAGGCACACGGCGTCGAGGATGGTCGACTTGCCCGCCCCCGTGTCGCCCGTGATGGCGAAGAGACTGGCCGACCGCAAGGGTTCTTGCGTGAAGTCGATGACGTATTCACCCTCGAAGGAGGTCAGGTTCTTGATGGATATCTTGTCTATTTTCATGTAATCTCTTTTGAAGTCTGTAAATCAGAAGTCTTGTGGCGGAAGAATGTCTCCCCGTCCACCGTTTTTTCATTTATCGGCGTCCTCTTCGACCGCAGCGGTGATGGCTTCTTCGAGGCGCGTCCTCATACCGTCGGGCATGGGGTTGGCATAGCTGTCGCCGTAGATGCGAAGGGCGATTTCCATCGGCGAGAGTTGGCGGAGCGACTCCAGCGAACTGATTTCGGCGACGCTCTTCTTCGACGCGGGCACTTCGCGGACCATGCGGCAGAAGTGGACGGCGCGGTCTTCGAGGGCTTCCGTCACGCTGTGCAGGAGCGACGGCTCGGGCGACGTTTCGCGTACGCGGATTTCGAGGTAGGGCCACGTGCAGCCGTCGTCGTCCTTCGTGCGGCGCGGCAGGGTGTCGATGGCGTCGAGCACTTCGGCAGGCGAGGCGGCACCGTTGTCGGGGATGCCGAGCAGTCCGCGCAGGGGTGAGTATTCGAGACGCTTCACGTTCACACCGCCCGCGTCGTCTATTTCTACCAACTGCACGCCGTGGCTATAGCGCTTCTCGGAAAACGACATGGGCAGCGCGCTGCCGGCGTAATACATCTCCCCTTTGGCATCTGCCACGCGTTGTGCCTTGTGGATATGCCCCAGAGCCGTATACGCCGCGCCGCAGTCCACGCTTCCTGCCGCCACACAGTCCTGTCCGCCCACCACGAGGCGTTCGCTGTGCTCGTTCTCGCACACCTCTGCCCCTGCGGCGTAGAAATGCCCCGCCACCACCACGGGCAACTTGCGGAAGTCGCTCTTGCGGTGCAGGCGCACCATGTTGTCGAGGTACCACTTGATGCCTTCACCCACGGTCATTCCGGCTGGATAGTCGGACGGGCGAAGATAAGGCAGGGCGAAGCAAACCACTTCCGCCTCAGTCGAACCTAGTGTACCCAGCGGCAGGATGTAGTGGTCAAAGTCCGGTTCGTCGCTCTCCTCGTTGCGGCGAATCGTGCCGCGGACGTAGATGTTGAACCGGTGGAGCAGTTCGGCAGGCGCCTCCAATCGTCCCGCCGAGTCGTGGTTGCCCGCCACGACCACCACCTGCAAGTCCTTCACGTCGGTTGTGGCGCGGAGCAGGAAGTCGTAGAGGAGTTGTTCCGCAGCAGCAGGCGGATTGGCGGAGTCGAAGACGTCGCCCGCCACGACGAGTGCGTCGGGGCGGTTGAGTCTGAGCTGTTCGAGCAGCCAGTCGAGAAAGTGCTGGAATTCGTCCTGGCGCTGGTGGCCGTGGAAAGAGTTGCCTAAGTGCCAGTCAGCAGTATGAATAAGTTTCATGTGGGAAGCGTTTGGTCGCGCCGCAGAGAGGGGGAAACAGACCGTCGGTGGCGAGTTTTTGTATTGCGCAAAATTACTTCTTTTTTCAGAAAAACGAACACGAAGCAGAAGCCTTTTTCTGACAAAAAAACGTCCCACAAAATGCCCCCGAAATTCCCTCCGCTCCACCGCATTGATAATTAGGCAGAAAGCAATTCCAGCCCACCTTTCTTCTGCCAAAAAAACATCAGGACTGCAAGCGACAAGTGTCGTCCGCAGTCCCGATTATTTTCCTTTTGCGCCTCAGCAGGAGGCTCAGTCTTTGAGATATTCGCTCCAGTCTGTAAGACGCATATCGCCCTTTCGGCGGAACGTGTCGTGCATGGCAAAAGCCGCGTTCAGCACGTGGTGCGTGTGTCCGCCGTAGCGCTCCGCCAGTTTCAGGTAGTCGCGCAGCAGCGGCCTGTAGTCGGGGTGGGCAATCGCCACGAGCGCTTCCGCCTTCTCGCGGGCGCACTTGCCGCGCAGGTCAGCCACGCCATATTCGGTGATGACCGCGTCCACGTAGTGCTCCGTGTGGTCCACGTGCGAGCAGAAGGGGACGATGCTACTGATTTTGCCGTCCTTAGCCGTCGAGCCGCAGGTGAATGAAGCCAACATGGCGTTGCAAGTGAAGTCTGCCGAACCGCCCACGCCGTTCATCATCTTCGTTCCGCAAATCTTCGTCGAGTTGACGTGTCCGTAAATGTCCACTTCGATGGCGGTGTTGAGCGAGCAGATGCCAAGGCGAGCGATGATTTCGGGACAGTTCGATATTTCGGACGGACGTATGAGCAGGCGGCCGCGATAGTCGGCGATGTTCTTGTAGAGGTCCACGAGGTGTTCGCTCGAAATCGTCAGCGCACCCGTCGAAGCCGACACCACGCGCCCCTCGCGGATGAGCCTGAGCGGCTCCTCCTGCAACACCTCTGTGTAGATATTGAAGTTAGGCACTTCCGGACAACTTCCCAGAGCACCGAGTACGGCATTGGCACCGCTTCCCACGCCGCTCTGCAGTGTCAGTCGACTGCCATTGATGTAGCCCTGGCGGATATTGTCGACCAGAAAGTCCGCCATGTGCTGTCCGATGCGGTCGGTCACAGGTGTAGAGCCAGTCATGGCGCGCGCCTCGTCGGGCTGATGCGTCAGAACGATACCTTTAATCTGCTCCGGCGCCACCTCGATGTAAGGCAGACCGATGAGTTCCACGGGTTGCGTGATGCGGATGGGCGAACGGTACCACGGCGCCTCAATTTCATAGATGTCGTGCATACCGATGAGGCGCGTGGAGTGCCATGAGTTCAACTCTATGAACACACCCTTCACCGCCTTGTGGCAAATGGTCGGCGCAATGCCGATGCCCGCCGTCAGATAGATACGGATGCGGCCGCGAATTTCCTGAATGTCGCACGCCTCGATGATGCCCCAGTCCACCGGTCCGGTGATGCCCTGGCGCAAGAAGGTAGCGTTGTCCGAAAGGTTCAGGTCGGTATAGCGCACGCGCCCCGAATTGTAGGCCTTTCGGATTTCGGCATTGACAGAGAAGGGCAAACGGCGGTCGATGGCGTCGGCAGCGGCAAGCTCACCGTCGCAACTGGCACCGATGGAGGCACCCGTGACGACGTTCACCTTGAAGGGCCGTCCGGCATCGTGCTCTTCGCGGGCACGCGCCGCAATGGCGGCAGGGATAGACTTGGGTGAGCCGGCAGGCCCGAAACCGCCAACGCCAATCCACTCTTCGTGGCAAATCATCGCCGCGGCTTCGGCAGCAGTTATTTCTGGAATATTCATTTTATGCGTATTTTTGGCGCGAATTTACGAATAATTTTGCAACCACAGCGGTTCTATCGGAATAAATATGCAGCACCGACCTGTTTTTTCAGAGAAATAAACGTGCCGCCACAGACTTTGCCCCGCCCACACCTATATAATATGGGGCATAGGCGTCAGATTCTCAGCGCAACACAAGATATTTCAGCGCGACAATCAGACTACAGCCCGAGCTGCACGTCCACCACTATCGGAAGGTGGTCGGAAGCCTGCGTGCCGCCTACTACCTTCGCTTCCGTCACGACGCACCCCTCGCCCTTCGGTTTGCGCACCGCGATGTAGTCGAGTTTCCTCTTCGGGTCGTCGGCAGGAAAAGTAGCAGCGTCGGGAACGCAGAGCAAAGTGAAGTCATTCTGTAGCGCCGCAATAAATTCCGATTCCGGTTCGGCATTAAAATCGCCCGCCAGAAATACAGGTTTGTCGTAGTCCGCCGTAGCCTGCCTGATAATCTCCATCGACTTCAGGCGGTCCTCCGCCGTGAGCGACAAATGGGCGCAGCAATACACATAGTCGTCAAACTCCGCCACCAGCAGCGCGCGCCTCTCCTCGCGCCCCAGCAGCGCAAACCTACTGACGCGCAGCGGCGTCGACTTAGAGAGCAGTCCAATGCCATACTTACCGCCGTCGAAGTCAATGGCAGCGGCAAAAGTGGCATTCATTCCAGTCGCCTCCGCAATTTCACCGAGCACATAGCGCCCTCCGCTGCGTCGCGTCATGCTGTCCACCTCTTGCACCGCCACCACGTCGGGGCGTTCCAGGCGGATAACGTCAGCCGTCCGCTCCACGTTCCTCACATTGTCCATCCCCCTCGCATTGCGGACATTATAGGACATCAGCCTCAGCGCAGTCTGCCCTTGTGCCACCAAAGCCAGGCACGCCGCAGCAGCCAAAAACACAATCTTCTTCATAGTTTTCCCTTATAATTTTTCGACAGCCCCGTCCCAACGACAGCGCGCCACAAAGTTACGGAATATCCTCGGGAGAGCCTTTGTCCTCGCCCGCAAATTTCATCTGCCGAAAGCCCATTTGCCCCCTGCTAAGGCTGTCCGAAAACCAAATTAGCCCTTACAAAATATCACTTTTCAGGTGAGAATTATGTGCCCACCAGAGCTTTTGAAAAATATCCCTGTGATACTTCTCCAAAAGCTCAGGACTAATTTTTGATAGCCCGAGCAGGGGGGACACCATTCCGAACCATTAAAAGAAGGGTTGGGCTAGGGGTTTAAAAGCAATGGAAAAGATGGAGATTTCCCGGGACTTGGTGTGCGAAAAACGGGGCACGCTCCCTCGCGCAGTGGCTTTTTGGGCTGAAGGAGGGGATATTCGGAGAAAAAAACATAACTTTGCGCTTCAAGATTATATCAGTTATGCGAGTACTTCTTGTCAACACTTCCGAACGGGTGGGCGGGGCCGCCATCGCGGCGTCGCGGCTGCTGCGTGCACTGAACCGCAACGGCGTGGAAGCGACGATGCTGGTGCGCGACAAGCAGACTGATAACCCGCGCGTCTGTGCGCTGCCCGAAAGCCCAATGCTGAAAGCAAAATTCGTGGCGGAACGGGCGGACATCTTTGTGCGCAACGGCTTGACGAAGCAGAATCTCTTCAACATCGACACGGGACGATTCGGGACGGACATCACGCGCCTGCCGGAGTTCCAGCGTGCCGACGTGATTCACCTGCACTGGGTGAACCAGGCCATGCTGTCGCTGCAGGGGCTGGAGCGGATTTTGCGGACGGGCAAGCGCGTGGTGTGGACAATGCACGACATGTGGCCCTTCACGGGTGTCTGCCACCACGCGGAGGAGTGCCGCGGCTGGACGACGGGCTGCGGAAACTGTCCGCTGCTGAACCGCAAGGGGGCGCACGACATGTCGTGGCAGACTTTCAAGAAAAAGGCGGAAGTCTATGGCCGTCACGCGCTGACGTTCGTGGGTTGCAGCAACTGGCTCACCGACCTTGCACGGCAGGCGCCGCTCCTCAAGGGGCAACGCGTGGAGAGTATTCCAAACCCCATCGACTCGGCGATGTTCTGCCCGGGCGACAAGCGCGAGGCACGCCAGCGGTTGGGGCTGCCGCAGGACAGACTGCTGATGCTCTTCGTGGCGTACAAAGCGACCAACCCGAAGAAGGGCATTGACTACCTGCGGGACGCCGTAGGGCGAATGGTGGCTGCCGACGCTGCGCTGCGCGACAAGGCGGGCGTGGTGGTGGTGGGCCGCGAGGCGGAGACGCTGCGCGACACTTTTGACCTGCCGCTCTATCCGACTGAATACGTGAGCGACACGGCAACGATGCTCGACTTCTACCGCGCGGCAGACGTGCTGGTGATGCCGACGCTCATGGACAACCTGCCCAACACCATCGTCGAGGCCATGGCGTGCGGCGTGCCGGTGGTGGGCTTCAACGTGGGCGGACTGCCCCAAATGATTGACCACGGCGAGAACGGCTGGCTCGCGCCCGAAAAGGACAGCGAGGCGCTCGCCGAACGGCTCCACGCGACGCTGACGGACGGCCGACTGCCGCAAATGGGCGAGGCTGCACGCCACAAGGCGGTGAAGAGCTACTCGGAGCAGGCCGTGGCAGAACGCTTCATGCAGATTTACGGGCCCTGAGCCGACGGAGCTTTCACCGCTGCCGGCAGGGTGGGGGAGCTGATGCTCTGCACCGCCCCCGCGCGACGGGATTTTCCTTTTTTGTATCACCCCTTTAAACATATATGTCAGAACCTCCGCTTAAAATTTCTGTAGCCACCGTGACTTACAACGCGGCGGCGCTTATCGGCAAGACCATTGCCAGCATCGAATCGCAGGACTACCCCTACGTGGAACACCTCATCGTGGACGGCAACTCGCAGGACGGGACTTTCGAAGCCGTCCAGCACTATCTGGAACGCAACAGTGTGGCTGCCGTGCCGCACGAGGTGAACTGCCTGAGCGAACCCGACCGGGGCATTTATGACGCGATGAACAAGGCCCTCGACATGGCTACGGGCGAGTACATCCTCTTCCTCAACGCGGGCGACGTGCTGCACAGCACGGACACGCTCTCACAAATTGCCGCTGCCATCAGCCGCTGCGGCGACACGCTGCCCGCCGTGGTGTATGGCCACACGGACATCGTGGACGAGGCGGGCAACTTCGTCCGCCACCGCCGACTGGCGCCGCCCGAACACCTGACGTGGCGCTCGTTCAAGAACGGCATGCTCGTGTGCCACCAGGCTTTCTTTGCCCGTACCGACCTGGCGCGCGCCAACAAATATAACCTGGACTACCGCTTCTCAGCCGACTTCGACTGGTGCATCCGCATCATGCGCGAGGCGCGACGGCTGAAGTTGCCGCTCTGCAACGCCCACCTCGTCGTGGCAGACTACCTCAACGAGGGTCTGACGACGCGCAACCACAAAGCTTCGCTGCGCGAGCGCTTTGCCATCATGCGCCACCACTACGGACTGGTGGTGACGGTGTGGCGACACGCCTGGTTTGTGCTGCGCAACTTCATCAAGAAGTAACGGTCTGAAAAATATTTCCTCTCTTTTCCTTTCCAACCCCAAACGAACGATGACGACTCCCCGACAACCGCTCTCGCCCGAAGCGGCCTTCACGCGGGCCGCAGCACGATGTGCCACGACGGAATACTGCAACGCCGACTGGCGGCGCCGACTGGCGCAGGCGGGACTGACACCGCAGGAGGTGGCGGACGTGCTGGAACGCCTGCAGCGCGAAGGCTTCATCGACGAGGCGCGCTACGCCCGAGCTTACGCGCACGACAAGGCGCTCTACGACCGCTGGGGACAGCTGAAGATTCGGCAGGGACTGGCGGCGAAAGGCATTGCCGACGAAGACATTGCGGCGGCTCTGGCGGACGTGGACGAGGACGTGTGGGAGAAGAACCTGCGCGACCTTCTGACACAGAAAAACCGCTCGCTGCGCGCCGCCGACGACTACGAACGGCGGCAGAAGCTGATGCGATTTGCGGCGGGGCGGGGCTATGAAACCGAACTTATATTTGGGATTATTGACCAATTTTCAGGCGCCGACTGACCTCAGTTCTCGGCGGCATTGACTAAATTTGCAAAATATGAAATACCTCTATATCGAGACCTACGGCTGCCAGATGAACGTGGCGGACAGCGAGGTGGTGGCCTCCGTGATGCGCATGGCGGGCTACGAACCTTGCGATACGCTCGACAAGGCGGACGCCGTGTTCCTCAACACCTGCTCCGTCCGCGACAACGCTGAACAGAAAATCATCCACCGCCTCGAAGCGCTCCACGCCCTGCGGCGCAAAGGACGCCACCTCATCATCGGCGTGCTGGGCTGCATGGCGGAACGCGTCAAGGAGGGGCTGCTCAACGAGCACCACGCCGACCTCGTGGCGGGTCCCGACGCCTACCTCACGCTGCCCGACCTGGTGGCTCAGGCTGAGGCGGGACAGAAGGCGATGAACATCGAACTCTCCACGACGGAGACTTACCGCGACATCATTCCCGAACGCGTCTGCGGCGGACACGTGTCGGGCTTCGTGAGCATCATGCGCGGCTGCAACAACTTCTGCCACTACTGCATCGTACCCTATACCCGTGGCCGCGAACGGTCGCGCGACGTGCGCAGCATTCTGCGCGAGGTGGAAGACCTGCGCGACAGGGGCTACAAGGAGGTGACGCTGCTGGGGCAGAACGTGAACTCCTACTGCGCCACGGCGGAGGACGGCACGGTGACCGACTTTGCCGCCCTGCTCCGGCTCGTGGCGCGCGACGTGCCCGAAATGCGCATCCGCTTCTCGACGAGCCACCCCAAGGACATGAGCGACGAAACGCTCCGCGTCATCGCCGAAGAGCCGAACGTGTGCCGCCACATCCACCTGCCCGTGCAGAGCGGGTCGGACAAGGTGCTGAAACTGATGAACCGCAAGTACACACGCGAATGGTACATGGGTCGCGTGGCTGCCATCCGCCGCATTGTGCCCGACTGCGGCCTCTCCACTGACATATTCGCGGGCTACTGCGGCGAGACGGAGGAGGACCACCAACAGTCGCTCTCGCTGATGCGCGAATGTGGCTACGACTCCGCCTTCATGTTCAAGTACAGCGAACGCCCGGGCACTTATGCCTCCCGCCACCTCGCCGACGACGTGCCCGAGGAGGTGAAGGTGCGCCGCCTCGAGGAACTTATCGCACTGCAGAACGAACTGTCGGCGGAGAGCAACCGCCGCTGCATAGGCCGCGAATACGAAATCCTCATAGAGGGCGTGTCGAAACGCTCGCGCGAACAACTCTTCGGCCGCACGGAGCAGAACAAAGTGGTGGTATTCGACCGAGGTGACTGCCGCATCGGCCAATACGCCAAGGTGCGCATCACGGACGCCTCGTCTGCCACGCTGAAGGGCGAACTTGTGACGGAGCAGCCCGCCTGAGCCGCCCCGCGCCGCCGTCATCCATTTCTCTACCACGCGCCCGCTCCCCACGAGGGCAACACATATTTTCTTCTCCTAAAACCTGACTATCATGGGAAAGACCATCACCATCCGCTGCAAGAACACTGGCCGCAGCCACAAAGTACCTATCGGCTTCACGCTGGAAGAGGTGTACGAAATGCTCGAAATAAACCTGCCCCTCGGCGTCACGAGCGCCAAAGTGAACAACAAGGTCGAGGGCCTGCACTTCATGTTCTTCAGCGACAAGGACGTGGAGTTTCTCGACATCTCGTCGCCCTCGGGCATGCGCACCTATACGCGTTCGCTCTTCTTCGTGCTCTACAAGGCCGTGCGCGACCTCTATCCCGGTGCCCGCCTGCGCATCGACACGCCGGTGTCCAACGGCTACTACTGCCAGTTGGAGATTGAAGGCGGCGTGACGCAGGAGGTGATTGTTGCCCTGCGCAAACGGATGCGTGAAATCGTAGCGGACGACCTTCCCTTCCACCGCCACACTTGCCCCACCGATGAGGCTGTGGCACGCTTCCGTGCCGACGGGCTGGAGGACAAGGCGCGGCTGCTGGAGGGCTACGGCGCGCTCTACACCACCTACTATACGCTCGACGACACGGCGGACTACTTCTACGGCTCGCTCCTCATCAAGACGAGCCAGCTCACGCTCTTTGACCTCGTGGGCTACGGCGACGGCTTGCTCCTGCGACTGCCCGACCCGAAACGCCCGGGCGAACTGCGGCCGCTGACCGAGCAGCCCAAGATGTTCGACGTATTCCGCGAACAACACCGCTGGCAACACATTCTCGGCGTCTCGAACGTGGGCGAATTCAACGCGGCGTGCGCCAAGGGCTATACCAACGACCTCATCAACGTCTCGGAGGCACTGCAGGAAAAGAAATTCAGTCAGCTTGCCGACCGCATCGCCACATCGCCCGACGTGAAGGTCATTCTCATTGCCGGTCCTTCGTCGAGCGGCAAGACGACGTTCTCGAAGCGCCTTTCGGTGCAGCTTATGGCTTCGGGCATGAGTCCCGTCCCCATCTCGCTCGACGACTACTTCGTGAACCGCGCCGACACCCCGCGCGATGCCAACGGTGACTACGACTACGAAAACGTGGCGGCGATGAACATCCCGCTCTTCAACCAGCACATGAACGCCTTGTTGCAGGGCGAAGAGGTGGAACTGCCGCGCTACAACTTCCAGACGGGCATGAGCGAGAAGAGCGGCAACCGCCTGCGCCTCGGCAGCCAGACGCTGCTCATCCTCGAAGGCATCCACGCCCTCAACCCCGTGCTGACGAAGGACATTCCCGCCAAGGCGAAATTCAAAATCTACGCCTCAGCGCTCACGTCCATCATGCTCGACGACCACAACTACATCCCCACAACCGACAACCGACTGCTCCGCCGCATCGTCCGCGACTACAAGTACCGCGGCTACAGCGCCGAAGACACCATCCGCCGCTGGCCCTCGGTGCGTGCGGGGGAAGAAAAATGGATTTTCCCCTTCCAGGAACAGGCCGACGTCATGATAAACACGGCTCTGCTCTTCGAACTGGCTGCCCTCCGCGCACAAGCTCTGCCCATACTGGAACAGGTGCCGGAGAACGTGCCCGAATACTCCGAGGCCTACCGCCTGCGCAAGTTCCTCCACTACCTCAAGCCCATCTCGACCGAAGGACTGCCGCCCACATCGCTGTTGCGCGAGTTCCTCGGCGGAAGTACATTCAAATATTAAGACTCACCAAATGAAACAACTGGTCTTTGCCACCAACAACGCCCACAAGCTCGACGAAATCCGCGCCATGGTGGGCAACGATTTCCATATCCTCAGCCTCGCCGACATCGACTGCCACACCGACATCCCCGAAACGGCGGACACGCTGGAAGGTAATGCCCTTATCAAGGCGCGCTACGTCTACGAAAACTACGGACTCGACTGTTTCGCCGACGACACTGGGCTGGAGGTGGAGGCACTGGGCGGCGCACCGGGCGTCCACACGGCGCGCTACGCCTATCCCGACCGCCACGACCCCGTAGCCAACACGCGCAAACTGCTGGCGGAGCTGGAAGGCAACGCCAACCGCCGCGCCGCGTTCCGCACAGCCATCGCCCTCATCCAAAGCGGCGAGGAACACCTCTTTGAAGGCCGCGTGGACGGACTCATCGCCACCGAGGAGCGCGGCACTGAGGGCTTCGGCTACGACCCTGTCTTCATTCCCGAGGACACGGGCAAGACTTTTGCCGAACTGGGCGTCGACGTGAAGAACCAAATCAGCCACCGCGCACGCGCCGTCCAGCGCCTGTGCCAATATCTGCTACAACCATGAAAAAGTCCCTTTCCTTTCTGCTCCTCGTCCCGCTTCTGCTGCTAACGGCCAGTGCCGCCCGCGCCGCGGCCGTGGGTGAGTGGACTTACTACAAGGCCTCCCACAACGCCACGCTCAACATTCCCGTGGACGACAAAATCTATTCGCTCCACGACGGTAACCTCCTCATCTACGACATCGCAACGGAGGAGGTGACGGAAATGAACAAGATTGACGGTCTGAACGGCACCGAAATCAGTTTCATGGCCTACTCCGACGAAGCCGACTGCCTGCTGCTCATCTACTCGGACCTCAACATAGACCTCCTCGCCACCAACGGCACCATCACCAACCTGCCGCAAATCAAGAACGCCGACGACGGTACGCTCGAGGTCAACCACGTCACGGTGACGGGAACCGACGCCGCCCTCGGCATGGGCGACGGCGTGGTGCACATCGACCTGGCGCGACAAGAGATTCACGGCTACTACGACCTCGGCACGAACGTCAATTCGGCAGCCATTTTCAACAACTACCTCTACATCGCCACCGATGCCGCCATCATGGCGTGCAGCATGGACGCGAACCTCTCCGACCCCGCGCTCTGGAAGACGGTCTCGTCGGCTGTCGTGACGCTCTTCACGCCCTTTGCCGACAACCTCTACTGCGTGTCGGCCTCGAGCGGCATCATGCTGCTGACGTCGGGCGACGGGGGAGCGGCAACGCTCTCGCAGGTCAGTTCGTTCGTCCCCACCAACACCTTCGCAGGCACATCGGCAGCTGTCTTCATCAACAGCAGTCAAGCCTACGTCATCGAGTCCAGCGCCCCCACCACCGTGGCGCGTACGCTCACGTTGCCCACCGGCTGCAACGCCCTCACCATCGACAACGACGGCTACTACTGGTCGTCCGACGGCATGAACGGCCTCAACGCCTACGGCCTCAGCAACGGTGAACTCGTCTCGACGGGCGTCAGCGTAGGCGGCTACGGCCCGCGCCGCAACCTCTGCTACTACATGACCTACGAGGGCGACCGCCTGCTCATTGCCGGCGGACGTCTCGACCCCTACGGCCTGCTCCACTACGACGGCACCATCATGAAATACGAGAACAACCTCTGGAGCGCCTTCCAGGACGATGGCATCAGCGACATCACCGGCGTACCCTACCGCGACATCACCTGCATCGCCCAAGACCCCGCCGACTCCTCCCACCACTACGCCTCAGCCGGCGGAACGGGCCTCTACGAGTTCCGCAGCGGACAGTTCGTACAGCACTACTCCCTCGACAACAGCACCCTCCGCTCTGCCGCCTCCAACAACAGTCCGCGCTACGTCCGCGTGGACGGCCTCAACTACGACGCCGACGGCAACCTCTGGATGATAAACAACGGCGTCGACACCGTGGTACACGTCCTCATGGCAGACGGCACGTGGGTGGGCGTCTACGTCGAAGCCCTCGACATGGCCCCCACGCTCGAGAAGACCCTCTTCGACAGCAGCGGCCGCTTCTGGATAGCCTCCCGCCGCACCACCTCCAATCCCGCCCACACTGCCGGACTACTCTGCCTAGACTACAACGGCACCATCGCCGACACCTCCGACGACGTGACCACCTACCGCGCCCGCGCCAACAACGAAGACGGCACCTCGTGCGACTTCTCGGGCGGCGTCTACGAAATCGTCGAGGACACCGACGGCTCCATCTGGTTCGGCACAGCCTCGGGCCTCTACGTCATCGACAACCCCGACGAGTGGAGCTACAGCGACTTCTACGTCACGCAGATTAAAGTGCCCCGCAACGACGGCACCAACAACGCCGACTACCTCCTCAGCGGCGTCAGCGTGAGCGCCATCGCCATCGACGGCGCCGACCGCAAGTGGATAGGCACCCTCGGCAACGGTCTCTACCTCGTCAGTGCCGACGGCACAGAGATAATCTCCCACTTCGAGGCAGCCACCTCCCTCCTCCTTTCCGACAACATCTACGACATCGCCATCAACCAGTCCACGGGCGAAGTCATGATAGGCACCGACGTGGGCCTCTGCTCCTACCAGAGCGACGCCACCAGCCCCGCCGACGCCCTCGTGGAGAGCAACGTGAAGGTCTACCCCAATCCCGTCCGCCCCAACTACTCCGGCAACGTCACCGTGACGGGTCTCACCGCCGACGCCGACGTCAAGGTCACCACCTCGGGCGGCCAGGCCGTAGCCAGCGGCACGTCCACCGGCGGCACCTTCATCTGGGACTGCCGCACCTCCTCCGGCGAGCGCGTCTCCGCCGGCGTCTACTACATCCTCGTCTCCACCGCCGACGGCAACACGGGCATCGCCGCCAAAGTCGTCGTCATCTGAGGCGTTTCCGACAAGCCATTTAGTCCATAAATTCCGCCTAATCCACCATTTTTAAGACCTCTCGCCCGCCAAAATTTATATTTTTAGGGCTCAAACGAAAAAAAACGCCAAAAAAGTTTGGGTGGTCACCCAACTTAGTTTACTTTTGCGAAGTAAAAAACCGCTGTTTTTCAGCGATGAGCAAGCCGCTAACCCAATAAACCGCTATTCCAGGGGCTCTCATCTTCGCCGAAGAAGGGGTTAAATGGAAAGCATAATTCATTACCTAAATTCTCTAACGTATGAACAAAAGTGAACTTGTTAGTGCCATTTCTGCTGGTGCAGAATTGAGCAAGGCCGATGCCAAGAAGGCGCTTGACGTTACTCTGAACGCCATCGCAGAAGCACTTAAGGCTGGTGACAAAGTTGCCCTCCTCGGATTTGGCAACTTCGCAGTGACTGAGCGTCCCGCACGCACGGGTATCAACCCCTCCACGAAGGAAAAGATTGAAATCGCCGCCAAGAAGGTCATCAAATTCAAGGCCGGTGCCGAGTTGGCAAACGCATTGAACTAATATCCCTTTTCCACTAAGGATTATCGCCCGCTGGAACATTGTTCCGGCGGGCGATTTTCTTACTATTACTGACACACTAACCGACAAATCGGCCGCACGTCATTTCTTCTTTCAGCAACAAGTAGTTGTAGTTAGGGCTTTGAAAATAAAGTCCCGTCCCAGTGTCACAAATTTTCTCATACCACTGCGACAAATACACCTTATCCAAGGCCTCCTGCAACGTCCAATGAAAATCCTCCATCAGCATCACAGTCACCTGCTCAAGATTGGAGTCTATGAGATAGTTGATTTCGTTCCGAGTCATAATAGCGTCAATTTTGAAACGGCCAAATCCGTACCGAAAAAATATTGTTTGTTGAGGTGTCTGTAGGTCAACTCTTTCACGAGTACTTCGAGCGAAATAAAGTGGTGCTCATAGCGATCCAACTGGAGGGCAATGCCATCGTCAGCCACTGGTCCAACAACGATGTCGAACGCGTGGACGAAATTCTTCTGACGCCGGTTCGCAAGTACAAACTTAGCCCACTCTTCGTTGGGAGCATCAAAACATTTCACTTTAAGTTCCGATGACTGCAACCAATTGCTGTCAAAGGAATAGGCTGTCACCGTGGGAACACCTTCGCCCACAATGCGGGTGCGTCGCTCCGCCATCTGTTGTGCCTGCTCCAAAATGTCTGTAAGATAAAACCCCTTTCCAAAATCCTTGAACGGCTTGCAACGATTCAGGTCTATCTCCTCTATTCGCATATTGGAGCCATGATACAATGTCATCATCCCAACTGCCCTCCATTTCTTTTACAAATTGCCGTCAAATCCTCAACGGCATCCTCGAGCGACACCTGATGCTCCGCCTCATAACACTCATCGAGAAAGGCCACTCCTCTGAAGCGTTGCAAATAGGCATAGCTCTGCTTCGGAGAAAGGCCGTAGCGGTCTGCGAACTTGTTAATGCAGCAGATGATGTAGGCGACTTTATTGTTCATATAGCTCAGCGTGAAGTGGTTCGTTCACTCGCAAAATTAAGGAAAATCGGCGCGCAAACCAATATTGCACGCCGATTTTTTGTTTGCTGGAAATTTATAATTCTGCCACACCGTCTTGTAGTTATACTACGACGGTCCGCTACTCCTACAATTCAGAAAGTTCCAGTTCCACCAACGGGAAGATTTCCATGATACGGCCGAACGCGTCCTTAAAGGCGTCGGCAGACTTGAGGAACATGTCGGACTGGAGATAGAAATTACTATCTTCGCAGATGACTCTAACCGTACGCCAGAGATTGAGGTCGGGGAGCGCAGCTTCTACTTTCGATTTTGTGAGGTCGGAGTTGTAAGCGTAGAAAGACACCACCCGCACATACATAGGATCTATTTCGTTCGGGGTAATCGAGACAAAATAGGTGGTGCCTTCCTTCTTGAACATAATGTCACCATCTTCGTCAATAGTAGGAACATAGCCCTCCACTTTGAGGAAAGAAAAAATGTCACTACGAAGTTTTTGCTGATCAGCAGTCAGCTCACTCTGGGCAAAAAGTTGGGTCACGGCCATCAGGCAGAAAATCATCAATAAACAGGTTCTCTTCATTGCTCTAAAAATTATTAAGTGTTGATACTTTTGTTTGTCAATTGCAAATATAGAGATTTTCAGCACACGCCCCAAACGCCTTTTCTTTTAAATTTTATGCCCTGTCGAAAAACAGCCTAAATTCCGCAGCACTTCAGTTTAACAATCTTTATAAGTTTCTGAGCAACAA
>JAUNOO010000107.1 GCA_030531095.1 Bacteroidales bacterium | reverse complement strand
CGAAAGTTCAGGACTAATTTCCGAAAGTTCTGGCGAGGGTTTAAAAAGCCTCTACTTCTTTTCCTGCCCCACCATCCAAAGGAATATCTGGCGATAGGTTTCGTCGCGCACATCGCGCCGCGAGAGGATGAGGTCGTGCATGCCGTCGGTGATGGTCACTTCCGTGATGTCGTCGCCGAGGCGCTGGCCGTATTTCGCGATGTCTGCCACGTCGAGGACAGCGTCGGCGCGGTTGAAGTCGGAGGTCCACTCGTCGCCGCCGATGCTCTGCGAGGAGTGGAGCAGCAGAATGGGCACGCCGATGTGCGCCCGCCGTTTCAGGCGACGCTGTGCGCGGTGAATGGCGCCGAGCCAGCGCGAGGTCACCGTGGGCGACGCTTCCAGCTTCAGGCTCGTGTCGTAGTCCCATTCGCCGTGGTATTGGCTGAGCAGGCTCTGCGCATAGGCGGTGCTGCCGCTCTGTTTGAACTTCAGATTCAGGAAACTCAAGGCGGACGCGACGGGCACTGCCACCTTCTCGAGCATCGGCGAGAGGTTCATGTCGAGAAACGGGCTGTTGAGGATGAGGCCGCACACTTCGGGGCGCGCGTCGCCCATCTTGGAGAGGTAGTAGGCGCAGACGAGTCCGCCCGTGGAGTGCCCCATCAGGTAAACGCGCTCGTAGCCGTCGGCGCGGACGGCGGCAAGTGTGGAGTCGATGTCGGGAAAATATTCGCGCAGGCGGCGCACCTCAAAGAGGGTCTGCCCCTCGCGCCACGAACGGCCGTACTTGCGCAGGTCGGTGGCGTAGAAGGCAAAGCCATGCGCCGTGACGCTGTCGCCAAGTTGGCCCTGGAAGAAATAGTCGTTGAAGCCGTGTACGTAGACCACCGCCGTGCGCGCCCCTTCGGGCTGTGGCGTGTGGCGGACGATGGTGCTCACGACGGCGCCACTGTAGTCGTCGGGCTGCACCACAATGCGGTGCTCATAGTTGCGCAGCCAGTCCGCCTCCCACGTTTGGGCACAGAGCGGCAGCGCGCCGAGAAGCGCGAGCAGGGCGGAAAATATGGGGCGAAGTATGGGAAAAGTCATAGGTATTAGGTCAAGACGTCAGCCGTAGAAATATTATTTGTGCGAAAACCATGCGCCGCGCGCTCAACCGCAGTGGTGCGTCTTCGCCATGCACGACGGGCAGAGCCCTTTCAGCACATAGTTGGCAGTGTGGAGGTGGAAACCTTCGGGCAGATTGACCGCCGGAATGGGCAGACCGCGCAGACAGAACGTGCGGTGGCAGTGTTCGCAGAAGAAGTGGGTGTGCAAGTCCGTGAGCCCGGCGTGAATGTCCTCGCCGCAGTGGCAGTCCTCCGCGCAAAGGGCATACTTCATCTGTCCCGTTCCGTCCTCCACGCCGTGCACAAGGTGGTGCGCCAGGAAGAGCGTGAGCGAGCGGAAAATCGTCGACTTGTCCACCGTGCCGAGCCGCGCCTCAATGTCGGAGAGCGACAGGGCGCACTCCGCCTCCTTCAGGGTGCGCAAAATGAGCAACCTGACAGCCGTGGGCTTAATGTCCCTGTGTTCGAGCTGGTGTTCAAAATAATCCATGGCGTGAAAGGGTTGTGGGTGCAAAAATACAATAAAGACGGGGAATACACTTGGCTTCTTCCTAAGTTTACCTTTTTTTTGAGGCGCGCTCCCGTGTTTTCAGACTCAAATCCTGCAAGGTCTTGCCCAGTTTGTCCTCCTTGGCGAGCCACAGGATGTCGTCGTCGAGCTGCAAGGCGTAGAGCACGCGCAAGTAGATGCCCATCGCCACGGTGGGCGCACCTTTCTCAATCCGCGAAATGGTGAGCGGAGAGCAGGTGGCGCGTTCCGCAACCTGGGCGATACTCAGATTACGGCGCAGGCGCGCCAACTTAATCTGTTCGCCCACGATTTGCATTTTCTGCTCCAGTTTTCGGGGCAACTTGGTTCCCATCGTGTTCTTTGTCATAAACAATATATCATATAATATGCAAAAGTACAGAATTTTGTTTATTAAATGGAGTGTTGTGCGGGAAAAGATTTGAGAAACGGCAGTGTTTCCGCCCAGAAATTCCGCCGCCGACCGAAAAAAACGAGCCGCGCGCATTGCCCGTCGTGGAAAATGTTTAACTTTGCAGAACTGTGAAGACAATTATCAATCTTAAAATCATACCATTATGGCACTCGAAAAAACTTTGGTTCTTCTGAAACCTTGTACCATTCAGCGCGCTATCGCTGGCGAAATCATCAGCATCTTCGAGAAGAAGGGACTCAAAATCTGTGGCATGAAGATGATGCAGCTCACAGACGAAATCCTCAGTGAACACTACGCCCACCTGGCTGAGAAGCCGTTCTTCCAGCGCGTGAAGAACTCGATGATGACGGCTCCCGTCGTGGCACTCTGTCTCGAAGGCGTCGACGCCATTGCCGCCGTGCGCGCTCTGGCTGGTCCGACAAACGGTCGCAATGCTGCCCCCGGCACCATCCGCGGTTCCTACTGCATGAGCTTCCAGGAGAACATCGTGCACGCCAGCGACTCCCCCGAAACGGCGGCAGCCGAACTGAAGCGCTTCTTCAAGCCGGAGGAAATCTTCGACTGGAACCAGTGCACCTTCAATTATCTCTACGCCAACGACGAGTTCTGATTACGTCCTTCGCCTGACCTGAACTTCGCCCGACCTAAAACTTGCGTGCAGTCCTGCACGGACTGTGCCGCCTGAAGATTTGCCCGATTCTGCCGCCCCAAAGCGGGCGCGGAGTCGGGATTTTTGCGCCCCGTTCACAGCCTCGCAAGGCGAAGGAGCTGTCGGTTCGGGGAAAAATCGTATTTTTGCACTCCGAAATCCTGTGCAACACAAAACGACATGAGCAAAATAGAAGAAGGCATATTCCGTCGCACCCAGTTGTTGGTGGGCGAGCGCGTCATGGAGGCGCTGTCCGACGCGCGCGTCATCATCTTCGGCGTGGGCGGCGTGGGAAGCTGGTGCGCCGAGAGCCTGGTGCGGTCGGGCATCCGCCGCCTCACGATTGTGGACTCCGACCGCGTCTGCATCACCAACATCAACCGCCAACTCATGGCGACCCTCTCCACCGTGGGGAAGGTAAAGGTCGATGCCCTCAAGGAGCGCCTGCTCAGCATCAATCCCAAGGCGGAGATTGAGGCGGTGCAGAAAATATACAGCGCCGAAACGGCGGACGACTTCGACCTCGCGTCCTACGACTATATCATCGACGCCATCGACAGCTTGAAGGACAAAGTGTTGCTCATTCGTCGCGCCTGCCAGACGAAGTCGGTGTTCTACTCCTCGATGGGCGCCGCCCTCAAAATGGACCCCACGAAAGTGAGCGTGGCAGAATTCTGGAAGGTGAAAGGCTGTCCCCTTGCCGCCGCCTTGCGCCGAAAGTTCAAGCAGTCGAAGGAACTGCCCCGCCGCAAGTTCAAGTGCGTCTACAGCGAGGAACTCCTCCGCAACGCCGGTCACAACACCACCTGCGGCACAGAGGCCTGCCTCTGCCCCAAAGCGCAGACAGGACCCGGCGACCCGGAACTCGTCAACCACGAGTGGTGCAGTTCGAAGGCGCAAATCAACGGCACGCTGGCGCACACCACAGCCATCTTCGGCTTCACCCTCGCCGGCCTCGTCGTGCAGGACATTTGGAAGAAAACGGCGCAAGCCGTTGAGGTCACCGACTGACAAAAAGCGGCGAAAAGCACGCAGCGCCGCCTTTTTATATAAGAGCGACTGCCCCCTTTCTGAAAAAAGTATTATCTTTGCACTTGCAAAAAGCGCTTGTGGCGAAATTGGTAGACGCGCCAGACTTAGGATCTGGTGATTTCGGTCGTGTAGGTTCGAGTCCTATCAGGCGCACCCAGACGAACGGCTGACCCCTGCGGGTCGGTCGTTTTCTTTTGTGGCAGAGGGGGAGAGCAATGATAAAATCACCAGCATTTCAGACAAAAAGAACAGCGCGCTTGGTAATCAGACAAATATTGGGTACTTTTGCACAACGAAAAAAGCAGTTGTTTCTAAAATGTAAATCGGGCGGTGTCGCACCTATGCTTAGGGCGGCGCGAGAACCCGGATAGTACAAGCCGAAAATGACGAACGAAAAACAAGCGCAGCCGCTGGTGAGCGTGGTGGTGCCCAACTACAACTACGAGCGCTACCTCGAAGGGCGGATTGAGTCGATTCTGAACCAGACGTTTCAGGACTTTGAACTGATTCTGCTCGACGACGCCTCGACAGACGGGAGCGTGGCAGTGATGGAACGCTACCGCAATGACCCGCGCGTGACGCTGATTGAGGTGAACGCGACGAACACAGGCAGTCCCTTCAAGCAGTGGCTCAAGGGCCTGCAACTGGCGCGCGGCAAATACGTCTGGATTGCCGAGGCTGACGATTCGGCGAAGCCCGAATTTCTCGAAACGTGCGTGCGCTGGGCAGAGAAGGAGGACAACGTCGCCGTGTGCTACGTGGGCTCCATCCTCTTCGACGGCGAAGGCCGCGAGGAAGGGCGCGACGTGAACCACTGGGGACGGCGCGCGCGGAACGAAGCGGCCTGCTTCGACGGCAAACACTTCGCGGCGCGCAACCTCTACTGGAAGGACTACATCATCAACGCGAGCGGCGTGCTCTTCCGCCGCGAATATGCCCTGCGCCTGGCTGACCTCCACTTCGTGAATATGCGCTACTGCGGCGACTGGCTCTTCTGGTTCGAAATGGCGATGCAGGGCAAGGTGGTGGAGGTGTACCGCGAACTCAACTACTTCCGCCAGCACGCCACAAAGGTGACTGCCACTTCGCGCAGCACGGGCGGCGGATTGCGCGAGTCGCTCGACATCATCCACTGGATGGAGAAGCGCTTGCCCAACCTCGACACCTACCGCAAACGCCTGCGCCGCGGCCGCATGTACCGCTACATCCTGCGCGCCAAGGTCGACGAGGCGCGCCGCGAGGAGCTCTTTGCCGAAATGAAGCGGATTCTTGGCGGCGGCGAGGCGGACTACTGGTTGGAGCGCCGCAACCAATATCTGCGCCTCTTCCTGCCCCGACTGGCGACGGTGAAGCGCGACAGACTTTAGACAGATATTTTCGTTTTCGACTCAGATATAAAAAAGTTGGCACACCGCATGAGGCGTGCCAACTTTTTGTTTAACCCAATCTTAAAGGAGGCGTCAATAAATAATCGACGTAATCACATATGCCACAATCGTGGACACGATGACCGACACCATGCCGGGCATCATGAAACTGTGGTTGAGCAGGTATTTGCCGATAACCGTTGTGCCGGAGCGGTCAAAGTTGACCGTGGCGATGTCGGAGGGATAGTTGGGGATGAAGAAGTAGCCGTAGATGCTGGGGAGGACGCCCAGAAGTACGGGACCGGGAATACCCAGCGAATAGGCGAGCGGCAACATCGACACCACCACTGCGCCCTGCGAATTGATGAGCACGGAGACGAAGAAGAAGACGAGGGCGATGGACCACTTGTATTGCGCCACGATGCCACCCATCATTTCTTTCATTTCCAGGGCGTAGTTGGCAAAGTAGGTGTCGGCGAGCCACGCAATGCCGTAGATGGCGACGACTGCCACCATACCGCTTTGCCACACGGCGCCGCTCACGGCCTTCTTGGGCGAGGCTTTGCAGCAGACAATCATCAGTGCGGCGGCCGTAATCATCACAATCTGGATGACAAGGTTCATGGCGAGAGGCTTCTGCACCACTTCCGTCATGGAGGACACCACGGTGTTGGTCTTCAGCATCATTTCGGTGGTCACCTCGAAGGCTTCGCCTGCGGCACTCACGCTGATCGCTTCAGCGCCCTTGATGGCCCTGACCTGTTCGTAGGAGGGCAGGAATTCGGGGAAGGCGGCGAAAATTACGATGATGGCGAGGGCGGCGAGGAAGATATAGACCGCACGCTTGGCGCTGGCGGGAATTTCCTTGTCGAGCGTCGTGGCGGTCCCGCCGTAGACATACTGGTAGCCTTCGGCGACGAAATGCGCTTCTTGAACTCGGGGTCTTTGTCAAGGTCGAGACCGCGCTTATAGGAGCAGGCCGCGGCGCACATCAAACCGATGATGCACGAAGGAATGGAAACGCAGAGCACCTGCGGAATGGAAATGTCGAAACCGTTGGCTGCCGAAATGGACACGAACGCCACGACTGCGGCGGCGATGGGCGAACACGTGATGCCCACCTGCGAGGCTATGGACGCGACGCCGCATGGACGTTCGGGGCGAATGCCTTTCTTGAGTGCGATGTCGCAGATGATGGGCATGAGGGTGTAGACCACGTGACCCGTACCGACGAGGACGGTGAGGAAGAACGTGCAGAGCGGGGCGTAGAACGTGATGCGGTCGGGGTGCTTGCGCAAGAGCCGTTCTGCCACTTGTATGAGCCAGTCCATACCGCCCGAAGCCTGCATGATGCCCGCGCAGGTCACGGCGGCGATGATGATGTAGATGACATCGGTGGGCGGGTTGCCCGGTTTCATACCGAATCCGAAAACAAGGATGGCCAATCCGATACCCGAGATGGCTCCTAAAGCCAGGCTACCATAGCGGGAGCCTACGTAGAGCGCCAGCAATACGACCAGCAGCTCGATAATCATGGTAATCATATCTGTTTGTTTTTAGTGGTACTCGGCTTCAGGAAAAGGAACTGCCCCGCGCCCGCTCTGCAAGTCCGGTGCCGGGAAACTGCAAATCCCTTTTCGCAATGTGAAGAAAGCGCAAATATAACGTTTTCTTTAGAATAAAAGAAAAATCTGCTTTATTTTTGATAAGTAGACATGGCAGAACGAAGAAAAGGCGCGGTGCAGACTATTTTTTCTCAGTTCTATTTTCGGTGCTGCCCTCAACGGGAAGGCGGTGTGCCAGAAAACAAATTTCTGGCGCAGCCCATACTTTTAATGGCTCAGAATGGTGAACCCTTTTGCGCGCAGAACGTATCTTTGCAAACAGAACAGCCGCCCCCTATAATACATCTCAGAAAATATGACCGAAAAGAACGACATCACAAAGCGCACCGCCTCCATCCGCAAATGGTTTTCCGTGCCACTTGTGGAGAAATATGACAATCTGTTCAAGGATTCGGGAACAGACGTTGTCGCCATTGCGACAGACAATCAATAGGAAGTGAGTCCTATATAAATAAAAAGGGCAAAGCCCATCGGCGTCCGAAAAAGACATTCAAGTTTTTTT
>JAUNOO010000106.1 GCA_030531095.1 Bacteroidales bacterium | reverse complement strand
AAAAAGATATGTTTTTCCCTTTCCAAAAAAGTTCTGGGCTAATTTAAATTAGTCCTGTGCTTTTGAAAACTAGTCCTGAGCTTTTCACCCAAAAGCTCAGGACTAGTTTTTGATAGCTCTGGACTAATTTTTCATCGTTCCGGAGTAGGGCTTTATCGCTCCAGAAAAAGTTTTGAAAACAGGAGAATAAATTCAGGGAATACAGGACGAAGCGCCCCAAACCGCAAACTGCTTCTGAAAACAAAAATCAGAAGTCCAACAGACTCTATTCTGCGTTCGAAACACCCTCTACTCCGCCCCCGAAAATCTCATTTTTGAGCCGAAACTTGACCTGAGAAGCATCGAAGCCCCCTTAAAAAGTCAAGTTTCGGCTCAAAAAAATGTGGACGACCTCACGGCCATCCACATTTTCATTCCATAATCTCACTATACTTCAGTCGTTTACGACTATTCTTTCTGTTGCAGAGGCTTTTTTCATTCGGAAGCCCTGAGAATTCCTTATTTTTTCAGCGTAAATATGAACTCCAGACCGCCGCCTTTGCGGTTGCGGACGGAGATGGTGCCCGAGTGGAAGAGCACCGCGTTGCGGACGATGGAGAGGCCCAAGCCGGTGCCGCCGCAGTCGCGGGTGCGACCTTCTGTGACGCGGTAGAAGCGTTCAAAGAGGCGGCTGAGGTGTTCCTGAGGTACGCCCTCGCCCGTGTCGTAGTAGCGGAAATAGCAATATTCGTCGTCCTGGTTGTAGCAGTCCACCTTCACCTTCGTGTCGGGGCCGGCGTAGCGGATGCTGTTCTCCATGAGGTTGCGGAAGACGGAGTAGACCAGCGAGTAGTTGCCGTTGATGCTCGTGCCTTCGGGCACGGCGTTGGTCACGGTCATTCGGGCGTCGGTCAGACCGGTGCGCAACTCCTCGATGATGTCGTCGACGATGTGGTGGATGTCGAGCGCCTCGCGCGGCATCATTTCGGGCGCCTCCTCAGTCTTGGTGATGAGTGCCACGTCGCGGATGAGGTCGGTGAGGCGCACCACCTGCAAGTGGGCTTTTTCGAGGAAATAGCGCTTGCGGTCCTGCGCCAGTGTGGGGCACTCGAGGATGGTCTCGATGTAGCCGCGGATGCTACTCACGGGCGTGCGGAGCTCGTGGGTGATGTTGTTGCTCATTTGCTGCTTGAGCACTTTGTTCTTCTCGGCGCGCGTGACGTCGGCAAGGGACATCTCGAAACTGCCGTCGCTGTAGATGAGCAGTTGGATGGCAAAATAGGTGCTGCCCGACGAGAGTGTGAAGCGGAAGATGGGCGCGTCGACGGTGTAGGAGCGCTGCCCGCCGTTGAGGTCGAGGAATTCGGCGGCGGGGGCAAAGACTTTATGTTCCCAAATGGTGTTGACGTCAGCGGTGGGGCGGTCGAGGATGGTGTTGACGTACTGCATGAAGCGGGGGTTGGCGTAAATCTTCTTGCGGTCGGGCGAGAAGATGGCGATGCCCTCCTCGAAGTAGTGGAAGTGGCGCATGAGGCGCTCGCGCTCGGCGGCGATTTGTCGGCCGGTCAGTTCCAGTTGCTTGTACTTGAGCATGATGGAGCGGCTGATGTCGCCGAGTTCGGAGTGGGGGAAGGTGATGTGGTCATAGTCCACAAGTCCGCGCTCGGCTGAGTTGATGAACCGGCGCAATCCGGCAATGGCCTTGCCGAAGTGGTCGGAGACGCGGATGAGGACGACGAGGGTGACAGAGAAGACGAGCAGGACGAACCAGAGGTAGACGTTGTCCGCCTTCATGAAGTCCTGCACCGAGTCGTCGTAGGGCAATGCGACGCGCACGATGAAGCCGCCGTAGGATTTGGCATAATAGAAATAGGTGATGTCCGTCGTATTGGAATGGCGCACGTCGCTGCCCGAGGTGTGCGCCAGAGCGGCACGCACTTCGGGGCGGTTGGTGTGGTCGTCCATCTGACCCGGCTCGATGTTGTCCGATTCGTAGCACACACGCCCCTGTTTGGTAATCACCGTCAGGCGCAATTCGCTGGGCAATATGTGTACGATGTGGGCAAATTGCAGGCTGTCCTTTTCGATGCCTTGATTCTCCACGCTGTTCGCCACAAGGTCGGCGTAGCTGAGCAGCCGCGCTTCGAGGAGTTCGCGGCGGTACTCGCGCTCGCGGTGGCGTTGGAACAGCACGAGCACAACGGCAAAGAGCAGAAAAAGCAGGGCGAAGTTCAGCAGGAGCTTGCCCTTATACGAGAGACTCAACTTCATTCTTTTTTAGCGGTTATTACAGGAAACAGTAGCCGTAGCCCTGACGGTTGGTCAGGCGGTAAGCTTCGTCGCCCAGCTTTCGGCGGATGCGGGCGATGTGGACGTCGACGGTGCGGTCGAGCACATAGCTTTCGCCGTGCCACACTTCGGCGAGGATTTCGTCGCGCGAGAACACGCGGCCCGGTTGCTTGGCGAGCATGCTCAGGATGCCGAACTCCTTGGGCGAGAGGCGCACGTCCTCCTCCTTGACCTTGACGATTTTGCGTTCGTAGTCGATGGAGATGTTGCCCACGTTGAGCACCTTCGGCGTTGATTTTTTGGCGTCGACGCGGCGCAGGATGGCCTTGATGCGCGCCAGCACTTCGTGGAGCGAGAACGGTTTGGAGATATAGTCGTCGCCCCCCGCCGAGAATCCTGTCAGCAGGTCGTTCTCCGTATCCTTCGCTGTGAGGAAGATGATGGGGATGTTGTTCTTCAGTTCCTTGCGGAGGCGTTCAGCCAGTCTGAAGCCCGACATTCCGCCGAGCATCACGTCGAGCAGGATGAGCGAGTGGTCGGGCGAGAGGAGCGAGAGCGCTTCTTCAGCCGAGGCGGCGGTGTCCACCTGATAGCCGGCGCTTTCCAAATTGCACTGCAGGATTTCCCGCAAATCGGGTTCGTCGTCAACAACAAGAATCTTGTAGTCCATAACTCTTTCTTTCGTTTCTTCGTTTTGTTTTTGCGAGAGCTGTTGCCGCAGTTTGGCGGTTGTTAAGGTCGTCGGCAAATTTTTGTCGAAACCTTGAAACATCAGTTTTCAGTCTGAAAAACAGGCGTTTGAACGCGTCGCACTGGGCATTTGCTGCTCTATCTAGGTGCAATATTAAGAAATTTCTGTAAGCACTCAGCAAATCAGGCAGTTAAAATTTCGTTAAGGTTAGCCTTAACATTTTCTTAACCATTCTGTAATAATCTCCACATACTGCTATCCTACTTTTGCACCAGAAAATCCGTCCTTTTCGCGACATTATATAAGAATATGCCGACGCGGAGGAAGCTGGAACTGGGATAGCACAATCATAATTCACAAAATAACAAACAACAAACACTGCAAATTATGGAATGGATGTTTTTAGGAATGGTGATATTCCTCTTCCTCCTTGCCGCGTTCGACCTCTACGTCGGTGTCAGCAATGACGCGGTGAACTTTCTCAACTCCGCCATCGGCTCAAAGGCCGCCCACTTCCGCACGCTCGTCATCATCGCTTCGGTCGGCGTGTTCTTCGGATGCGTTCTGAGCAACGGTATGATGGACATCGCGCGCCACGGCATTTTCATGCCCGAGCACTTCAGTTTCCGCGAAGTCATGTACATCTATATGGCCGTCATGGTGACCGACATCGTGTTGCTCGACATCTTCAACACCTACGGTATGCCCACCTCCACCACCGTGTCGATGGTGTTTGAGCTGCTGGGTGCCTCTTTCGCCTTCGTGCTCATCAAGATGGCTGGCGACGGTTCGTCAGTACTCGGATTTGGCGACTACCTCAACACGTCCAAGGCACTCGAAGTCATCATGGGTATATTCCTCTCCGTGCCCATCGCCTTCATCTTCGGTTCGATTATACAATACATCACGCGAATCGTATTCTCCTTCAACATCCGCACCAAGTTGCGCTGGAAAATCGGCCTCTTCGGCGGCATCGCCATCACCGCCATCATCTACTTCATGCTCTTCAAGGGCCTCAAGGACCTCTCCTTCATGGACAAGGAGGTGAAGGCCTACATCAACGAAAACGTCCTGATGCTGCTGGGCATCTGCTTCGTGGTGTTCACCGTCCTCATGCAGGTGCTCCACGCTTGCAAAGTCAATGTTTTCCGCATCATCGTTCTCACGGGTACATTTGCGCTCGCCACGGCCTTTGCCGGCAACGACCTCGTCAACTTCATCGGTGTGCCCCTCGCAGGCTTCTCGTCCTTCCAGGACTTCTCGGCCAACGCCGGCGGCGCCGACGCCTCCTCGTTCCTCATGACCTCCCTGATGGACTCGGCCTCCACACCCATCTACTTCCTCATCGGCGCCGGCCTCATCATGGTGTTCTCCCTCGCCACGTCCAAGAAGGCGCGCCACGTTGTCGAGACCGAAGTGGGCCTCTCCCGCAAGGACGAGGGCGACGAAATGTTCGGTTCGTCCCGCGCCGCCCGCAGCCTCGTGCGCTGGGGCAACTCCGTGGGCACCTTCGTGGTCAACTACACGCCCGAGTCGCTCCGCCGCTTCATCGACAGCCGCTTCACCACGCCTGCTGAGGCTGAAGACAACGGCGCCGCCTACGACCTGCTCCGCGCTTCGGTCAACCTCGTCGTAGCCTCCCTCCTCATCGCCCTCGGCACCTCCCTCAAGCTGCCCCTCTCCACCACCTTCGTCACCTTCATGGTAGCCATGGGTACGAGCCTCGCCGACCGCGCATGGAGCCGCGAAAGCGCCGTGTTCCGCATCACTGGCGTCCTCACAGTTGTCGGCGGATGGTTCCTCACCGCCGGCGTGGCGTTCACCGCCTGCTTCATGGTGGCGCTCGTGATGAACTATGGCGGCATCGTGGCCGTCGTCGTCATCGTAGCCGTCGGACTCTACTCCATCATCCACAGCCAGCGCGCCTACAGCAAGAAGAAGCGCGAGGAAGAAAAGTCGGGCGACGTCCTCTTCACCGAAATTCTTGCCTGCAAGGACCAGAAAGCCATCGTGCCCATGCTGAGCCGTCACCTCGACGTCTGCACGGGCGAAATCCTCGAGAAATATGCCGACACGCTCACCGAGACCACCGAAGGCCTCTTCAGCGAGAATCTCCGCACCCTGCGCCGTGCCGGCAAGTCGCTCCAGGGCGGCAAGCGCGAACTCAAGAACCTGCGCCGCCGCGAAACCATCTGCCTGCGCCGCACTGACGCTACGACGGGTGTCCGCCTGAGCACGACCTTCCACCTCGTCCACAATTCGCTCCAGCAGTTCCTCTACGGCCTCATCCGCCTCAACGAGCCTGCCCGCGAGCACGTCGACAACCACTTCACGCCCATCGATGCTGTCGAAGCTGAACAATTCACCGTCATGAGCAAGCGTCTTGCCAACATCATGAAGCAAGCCGCCGACAACCTCAAGGCACAGCGCACTGCCGACAACGTCGCCCTCTGCGCCGAGTCCGACAAGCTCAAAGAACAAATCACCGCCATGCGCGACAAGGTGCTCATCGAACTGCAAACACCGGGCACGAACCTCACGTCGCAGACGCTCCTGCTCCACGTCATTCAGGAAACTGAACAACTCTGCATCGAGCTCAACGACCTCCTCAAGACGGCCCACCGCTTCAGCGAACTCGCCTGAAACGGGCTGGGCTCGCCCCAACCAGCCTCCAACCAACACAAAACTAAACTGGACAAAAACTTATGACACGAAAAGTTCTGACCCTGATGTCCCTCCTCTGCCTTGGCCTCACCGCCACAGCGGGGACCGCGGACTCCATCAGTTCCAAGTCCGCAAGGACCATCACGCTGCCCGACTGGTTCCCCACCATCAGCGGAACCATCCGCGCCAAGGCCGAGTACCAGCCCAACGAGTCGGAAGGCCGCTTCGAAGTGCGCAACGCCCGCATCGCCCTCGACGGCGACATCTCGTCCTCCGTCTTCTACAAGGCCGAAATCGACCTCTCCGACGAGGGCTCCATCAAGATGCTCGACGCCTTCGCCGGCGTCCGCTTGGTCAAGAACCTCTCCATCTCCGCCGGACAAATGCGCGTCCCCTTCAGCATCGACGCCCACCGCTCGCCCCACGCCCAGTACTTCGCCAACCGTTCGTTCATCGCCAAGCAAGTGGGCAACGTCCGCGACGTCGGTGTTTCGGCAAAATACACCCTGCCCAGCATTCCCCTCACGCTCGAGGCCGGCGCCTTCAACGGCTCGGGCTTGACCGACCAGAAGGACTACTGGACCAAGTCGTTCAACTTCTCCGCCAAGGCACAATACGCCTTCCCCTTCGGGCTCACCCTTCAAGGTTCAGTCCAGAAAGTGTCGCCCACAGGCGGTGCCATCTACCTCTACGACGGCGGTGCCACCCTCAAGACTGGACGCTGGACGCTCGAAGCCGAATACCTGCGCAAGCACTACACCAACGCCACGTTCTCTGACGTCAACGCCCTCGACGCCTTCATCAACTACGACCTGCCCCTCCGCAAGGTCTTCCGCAAGATGAGCTTCCTCGTGCGCTACGACATGATGGACGACCACAGCGACGGCGCACTCAACGACGACGGTGTACTCGAGATTGACGACGCAGCCCGCAAGCGCATCACGGGCGGCATCACCCTCAGTTTCCCGGGCAAGACGAAGAAGATGTATGCCGACCTCCGTCTCAACTACGAGAAGTACTTCTACGACGACATCTCGCTCGCCAAAACCTCTGAGCGCGACAAGTTTGTAGCCGAACTGATGGTACACTTCTAAGAGAGAACCTCGTTTTTTTGAAATGCAATACGCTTCTGCGGAGCGCTCCTAATCTGGGGCGCTCTGCTGTTTTTATACCTTCGTCAACTGGATAACTATCTGGCAAAGACTATCAGGCAGGTGCGGCGAACGCCACCGATGTTTTCCGCTCACTGCCTCAGGCGGCAGGCACAGTGGCATTGGCGGTGAGATAAGGCAAAAAAGCTATTTCTCAAGGCTTTGACGTACCTAACGGGCATCACTCTGTAAGAGTGATTTTACACAGCCTGGGGTGTCAACCCCAGGTTAATCGTACACCATTGATAGACATTCGCTCCCCCACTTTTGGGGGAGCTGGCACTCGCGCGAGCGAGTGACTGAGGGGGCAATCATATATATTATTATGTATGGGGTGGATGGAATTTCATGGCGCGGACGGTTTGTCCCCCTCAGTCACGAGCATCGCTCGCGACAGCTCCCCCAAGGGAGCGATAGTATTTGAATCGCCATAACGAAACCCGGGGTTTCACCCCGGGCTGTGTAAATTCACTCTTACAGAGTGATTCCCG
>JAUNOO010000011.1 GCA_030531095.1 Bacteroidales bacterium | reverse complement strand
ACCGCCTGCGCGACGCCATCTTCTCGCGCCAGCGCTACTGGGGCGAACCGTTCCCCGTATATTATAAGGGCGGCATGCCGCAGATGGTTCCCGCCGAATGTCTGCCCCTGCAGTTGCCCGAAGTGACAAAATTCCTCCCCACGGAGACAGGCGAGCCGCCGCTTGGCAACGCCACACGTTGGGCTTGGGACACTGCCGCCAACTGCGTCACCGAGAACAGCCGCATCGACGGCAAGACGGTGTTCCCGCTCGAACTCTCCACGATGCCGGGCTTCGCGGGCTCGTCGGCCTACTACTTGCGCTACATGGACCCCGCCAACGACAAGGCACTCGTTTCTGCCGAGGCTGACGCCTACTGGCAGAACGTGGACCTCTACATCGGCGGTTCGGAGCACGCCACGGGCCACCTCATCTACAGCCGCTTCTGGAACAAGTTCCTGCACGACCTCGGCATTTCGTGCAAGGAGGAGCCGTTCCAGAAACTGGTGAACCAGGGTATGATTCAGGGCCGCTCCAACTTTGTCTACCGCATTAAGGACACGAACTCGTTCGTATCGCTCGGGCTCAAGGACCAGTACGACGTGACGCCCATCCACGTGGACGTGAACATCGTGCAGAACGACGTGCTCGACATCGAAGCCTTCAAGGCATGGCGACCTGAATATGCCGACGCCCAGTTTGTGCTCGAGGACGGCAAATACATCTGCGGCTGGGCCGTGGAGAAGATGTCGAAGTCGATGTACAACGTGGTCAACCCCGACATGATTGTGGAGAAATATGGTGCCGACACGCTCCGTCTCTACGAAATGTTCCTCGGCCCCATCAACCAGAGCAAGCCCTGGGACTCGAACGGCATCGACGGCTGCTTCCGCTTCCTGCGCAAGGCGTGGAACCTCTTCTTCACGAAGGACGGCCAAATTGCTGCCACCGACACTGCACCCTCTAAGGAAAACCTCAAGTCGCTCCACAAACTCATCAAGAAGGTGACGGAGGACATCGAGGTGTTCTCGTACAACACGAGCGTGCCTGCCTTCATGATTGCCGTCGGCGAACTGGCGCAACAGAAGTGCACGAGCCGCGAAGTGCTGGAGACGCTGGTGGTGCTCCTGGCACCCTTCACGCCCCACATTGCCGAAGAACTGTGGCACCTGCTCGGCCACACGTCGACCGTATGCGACGCCACCTGGCCCGCCTTCGACGAGGCTTACCTCAAGGAGGACACGGTGACGATGGGCGTTTCGTTCAACGGCAAGACGCGCTTCACGCTCGACTTCCCCGCCGACGCCTCTAAGGACGACGTCGAGAAGGCAGTGATGGCTTCGGACCAGGCCAAGAAGTACCTCGAAGGCTTCCAGGTGGTCAAGGTCATCGTCGTGCCCGGCAAGATTGTCAACATCGTGTTGCGCAAATAGAATAAAAACCATATACGGCGCGGGCGGACAGAAGCCCACAAACAGAGTCTGCCGCCCGCACCATTTCCCAAAGATATTCATCAGCCCAACATAAAAATCATGTCATCCAAATTCCAATCCACGTTCCTGCAGAATCTGCGCGACTATCTCGTCATCACGTTCGGCCTGCTCTGCTACGCCACCGGTTTCTCGTGCTTCCAGCTGCCCTACGAAATCACCACCGGCGCATTGGCAGGTGCCGGCGCCGTTATCTTCTACGCCACGGGCTTCCCGGCACAGTACACCTACTTGGGCGTCAACGTCCTCCTGCTCATTGCCGCCATCAAGATTCTCGGCTGGAAATTCTGCGTCAAGACGGTCTACGCCGTCTTCATGCTGACGTTCCTCCTCGCCTTTACCCAAGAAATCCTGCGCTACGTCGCCGAGACCCATCCCGGCGAGTACGTCCTCAGTCCGCAGGGCCTGCCCCAGATTGTGAAGAACGGCATGTTCATGTCGTGTATCCTCGGCGCCGCACTCGAAGGTATCGGCATCGGTCTGGTGTTCCTCAACAACGGCTCTACGGGCGGAACGGATATCATCGCCGCCATCATCAACAAGTATAAGGACGTGACGCTCGGCCAGATGATGATGCTCTGCGACGTCATTATCATCACCTCGAGCCTCCTGCTCCCCACGGGCAACATCGAACGCCTGCTCTACGGCTACTGCACGCTCATCATTACCAACCTGCTCCTCGACTACGTCGTCGACCGCGGCAGGCAGTCGGTGCAGTTCCTCATCTTCTCGCTGAAGTACGAGGAAATCGCTGCCGAAATCAACAAGATGCACCGCGGCGTGACCGTCCTCAACGGACAGGGCTGGTACACGAAGCACGAGCGCAAGGTGCTCGTCGTGCTCGCCAAGAAGCGCGAAAGCACCACCATCTTCCGCATCATCCAGAACATCGACCCTGCCGCCTTCGTGTCGCAGTCGAAGGTCATCGGCGTGTTCGGCTATGGTTTCGACAAAATCAAAATCAAGGCCGACAAGGAGAAGGCCGAAAAGGAAACGGCGGCGGCAGCTGCTACCAACGCCGCAGCACCACGGATTGACGTACCGAAAGACCAAAAACAGAAAAACTGACGCCACAGCCACTGCGGCGACCACTACTCTCCGATAATATAATACAAACCATACCTATTATATTTTCCTTTAAGGACTGGACATAGCGGGCGGTGTCGGCGACGGCACTGCCCGCTTGCGCCCCCGCCCCACGGTTTTCCAGAAAAGAACAAAACAACCCTCACCCCAAACAACTATGGCAAAGGAAGAGCTCACCCCGATGATGAAGCAGTTTCAGGACCTCAAGGCCAAACACCCTGACGCGCTGCTGCTTTTCCGTTGTGGCGACTTCTACGAAACCTACCTCAACGACGCCGTCGTCGCAGCGCAGGTACTCGGCATCACCCTCACCCGCCGCAACAACGGCAAGAGCGGTTCGGTGACCGAAATGGCGGGATTCCCCCACCACGCCCTCGACACCTACCTGCCGCGCCTCATCCGCGCCGGCCACCGCGTGGCCATCTGCGACCAGCTCGAAGACCCCAAGCTCACCAAGAAACTGGTGAAACGGGGCATCACCGAACTGGTCACGCCGGGCGTGGCAATGAGCGACAACGTCCTCTCGGCGCGCGAGAACAACTTCCTGGCTGCCGTCCACGTCGACAAAAGCACCATCGGCCTCGCCTTCCTCGACATCTCTACGGGCGAATTTCTCGTGGCTGAGGGCACGCCCGAGTACATCGACAAACTGCTTGCTAACTTCGCCCCGAAGGAGGTGCTCATCATGCGCGGCGCACGGTCGCGCTTCGAGTCGCTCTTCGGCAACAAATACTTCTGCTTCGAGCTCGACGACTGGGCCTTCACCCTCACCACCGCCCACGAGAAGCTCCACCGCCACTTTGGCGTCAACAACCTGAAAGGCTTCGGCGTTGACCACCTCAAAGCCGCCGTCGTCGCGGCGGGCGCCGTCATGTGCTACCTCGAAATCACTCAGCACACGCAGACCGCCCACATCACCGCCATCCACCGCATCGAGGAGGACCACTACGTCCGCCTCGACCGCTTCACGGCGCGCAACCTCGAACTCGTCGCACCCATGAACGAGGGCGGACGCTCGCTGCTCAACGTCCTCGACCGCACGCTCACCCCGATGGGCGCCCGCATGCTCCACCGCTGGGTGCTCTTCCCCCTCCGCACGGTGGCAGAAATCACGGCGCGCCAGGACGGGGTCGAATACTTCTTCCGCGAACCCGCCTTCCGCGAACTGGCGCAGGAGGAACTCGGCAAGATTGGCGACCTGGAGCGCATTGTCTCCAAAGTGGCTGTCGGCCGTGCCAATCCGCGCGAGATGCAGCAGCTACGCCTCGCCCTCGAGAGCGTCGCCCTGCTGCGACAGGCCTGCCTCGAAGCCCAACAGCCTGCCATCCACCACATCGGCGAACAGCTCGACGCCTGCGCCGAACTCCACGACCGCATCTTCCGCACGCTCCGCCCCGACCCGCCCATCATGAGCGGCAAACCGGGCGTCATTGCCAACGGCGTCAGCGAAGAACTCGACGAACTGCGCGCTATCTCCACCTCGGGCAAGGACTATCTGCTCAAAATCCAGCAGCGCGAAAGCGAAGCCACCGGAATTCCCAGCCTCAAAATCGGATTCAACAACGTCTTCGGCTACTACATCGAAGTGCGCAACACCTACAAGAACAACGTCCCCCCCGAATGGGTACGCAAGCAGACGCTCGCCCAGGCGGAACGCTACATCACGCAGGAACTGAAGGAGTATGAGGAGAAAATCCTCGGCGCTGAAGACCGCATACTCAGTCTTGAAGCCCAGCTCTACGCCCAACTCCTCCAGGACGCCCTCGCCTTCATCGCCCCGCTCCAGCGCGACGCCACAGCCCTCTCCACCTTCGACTGCCTCCACGCCCTCGCCGACGTGGCGGGCCAGTACGGCTACATCCGCCCCGTCATCGACGAGACCACCGAACTCGACATCCGCCAGGGCCGCCACCCCGTCATCGAGACGCTCATGCCTCCCGGCGAGGCCTACGTCCCCAACGACGTGCAGCTCGACACCGAGAAGCAGCAAATCATCATCATCACCGGCCCCAACATGGCAGGTAAGAGTGCCCTCCTCCGCCAGACTGCCCTCATCACACTCATGGCGCAGATGGGCTCCTTCGTCCCTGCACAGAGCGCCCGCATAGGCTTGGTCGACAAAATCTTCACCCGCGTCGGCGCCAGCGACAACATCTCTGTCGGCGAGAGCACCTTCATGGTCGAAATGAGCGAGGCCGCCAACATCATGAACAACCTCACGCCCCGCAGTCTGGTGCTCTTCGACGAACTTGGCCGCGGCACGTCCACCTACGACGGCATCTCCATTGCCTGGGCCATCGTCGAGTTCATCCACGAAAACAAGAAAGCCCCCGCACGCACACTCTTCGCCACCCACTACCACGAGCTCAACGAGATGGAGAAGCTCTTCCCGCGCATCAAGAACTGGAACGTCTCGGTCATGGAGAAGGACGGCCGCGTCATCTTCCTCCGCACCCTCCAGCGCGGCGGTTCGGAGCACTCCTTCGGCATCCACGTCGCCCGCCTCGCCGGAATGCCGCCCCTCATCGTGAAGCGCGCCGAACAAATCCTCGTCGACCTCGAAGCCCACAGCACCCCCGACGGCCGCCCCCACGTGGAACAACTCGGCCAGCCCGCCCCCAACGACGGTGTCCAGCTCAGTTTCTTCCAACTCGACGACCCCGTCCTCAAGCAAATCCGCGACGAAATCCTCCACCTCGACGTCAACAACCTCACCCCCGTCGAAGCGCTCAACAAACTCAACGACATCAAGAAGATTCTGCGCGGGAAATAAATTCGCCGCGCTCACATACAAACTTAGGACCGTACCGAAATGCAATTTTTTGGCACGGTCCTTTTGTGTGCCTCGAAATCATTGCTCAGCCCCACTCTGCCATCTCTCCACCCCATTTTTCCGCATTTAGCCCGCCCATTTTGCGCCTTCAAATTTGGCTGTCCGACAATTTGATTGTACTTTTGCAAGATACACCGCAGAGGCAGGGACTGCGTGTGGACGCACTTCGGTCTGAGGAGCCTGATGAAGGCTGCACGGATGCTGAACACACTGGCTTCACCCCGCCCCGTGGCGTTTATCTTGAATATCTAACCCCATTTTCCTGGTCTTTTATGAGAATCCTCGGTATCGTCACACTTTTCAACCCGCCGGCGGCGTTCGTGGAAAACGTGATGTCCTACGCGCCACACGTCGAAGGACTCTACCTGTGGGACAATACGCCGGGGCTTGGGGCTCAGTTGTCGCTGCCCGCTGACATCGCGGCGAAGGTGGCGTGCCGCCGCCAGGGACGCAATGTGGGCATCGCCAAAGCGTTTAACGACGCGGCGGCCTTTGCGCTCGAAAAGGGCTACACCCACTTGCTCACGATGAATCAGGACTGCCGCTTCGAACCAGGTACGTTCGAGGCTTACCGACACGCCATCGAGGCGGACAACGACCCGCTCCACTATGCCTTTACCCCGCGCATCAACCGCCCCGCGACGGACGGCGGAGAGGTCAGGGAGTGTGGCGGCATGATTGTGGCGGGCACGGTATTCACGGCGCGCTGCCTGCGCGAGGTGGGGGCGTTCATGGAGAACCTTGTCATCGACGCCGTCGACACGGAATACCTGTTGCGCATACACCGCTGCGGCGGCAAGGTGATGGAAGTGGCTGCGGGCAGTCTGGCGCACGAAGTGGGGCATCCGCTGCAGCGGCGATTCCTCTTCTTCCGCCCCGTCTCGCTCAACTATCCGCCCATCCGCACGTTCTACATCGCCCGAAACCTGCTCTATCTGCGACGCACCTACCCCGAATTCCGCCGCCGCGACCTGATGTGGACACTGGTGTGGAAACGCCCGCTCTACATCCTCTTCATTGAGCCCGACAAGGGGGCGAAACTCGCGGCGTGGGCGCGCGGCGTGTGGCTGGGACTGAGGGGACGGCTTCAGCCCGACCCTTATTATCGGCAACTCTGACGACAACAGGCGCGACGATGACCGACGGGAAAGACGCTGTGGACTATAACTACAAAATTGACTGACAGACCTATATCTATCTTATAAATCTCCTCCCCAATGAAAGCCCTGAAAGAAAGAATAATGCGCGACGGCAAATGCTTTGACGGCGGCATCCTGAAGGTGGACAACTTCATCAACCACCAGATGGACCCAATCCTGATGAAGTCGATGGCAGTGGAGTTCGTGAGGCGCTTTGCCTCGACCGATATCAACAAAGTGCTCACCGTCGAGGCGAGTGGCATCGCACCTGCCATCATGGTGGGCTATCTGTTGGAACTGCCAGTGGTCTTCGCCAAGAAGAAAGAGCCCAGCACGATGGAGAATATGCTCGCCACGTCGGTCTTCTCCTTCACCAAAAACACCTCCTACACGGTGTGCGTGAGCGCCGATTACCTGAGACCGGGCGACCGCGTGCTCTTCATCGACGACTTCCTCGCCAACGGCAACGCGGCGAAGGGCATTCTGGAACTGGCGGAGAAGGCAGGCGCCACGGTGGCGGGCATGGGCTTCCTCATCGAGAAGGCTTTCCAGCACGGTGGCGACGAACTGCGCGCTCTCGGCATCCATGTGGAATCGCTCGCCATCATCGAGAGTCTGGACAACTGCCAAATCAAGCTGCGCGACTGATTTTTCTTTTCCCACTACGTCTTCCCTCTCTGCTACGACTTTCGACTTATGTCTGACCCCTCCGAAATTTCTTCCTCCCCCCAGAGTCCCAACGGCGCGAAGAGCAAGCCAATGGGCCTCATCTACGCCCTCGACGAACGGCCGCCGTTGCGCGACACCTGCTTCGCCGCCGTGCAGCACCTGCTCGCCGTCCTCGTCGCCATCGTCACGCCGCCGCTCATCATTGCGGGAGCGCTCAACCTCGACGTGGAGACGACGGGCTTTCTCGTCTCGATGGCGTTCTTCTCGTCGGGCCTCGCCACCTTCGTGCAGTGCCGGCGGCTGGGACCTCTGGGATGCGGTCTGCTTTGCATACAGGGTACGAGTTTTTCCTTCATCGGTCCCATCATCACGGCGGGTGCTACGGGCGGACTGGGCGCAGTGTTCGGCGCGTGCATGGCAGCGTCGACGGTGGAGATGGCTGTCAGCCAACTGCTGCGCTATACGCGGCGCATCATCACGCCCCTTGTGTCGGGCATCGTGGTGACGCTCATCGGACTGTGCCTCATCAAGGTGGGACTGACCGCCTGCGGCGGCGGAGAAACGGCGAAGGCCGACGGCACGTTCGGCGACTTGAACCACGTGGGGCTCGCCCTGCTGGTGCTCGTGCTCATCGTGACCTTCAACCGCAGCAACAACCGCTACGTCCGTATGGGCTCCATCGTCATCGGGCTCTCCGTGGGCTACTTCGTGGCGTGGTGCCTCGGCGAAGTGGACTTCGGCAGCGTCGCCGACTACGGCGGCATCAATATCCCCCACCCCTTCCGCTACGGCCTCAGCCTCGACCCCAGCGCCATCGTCAGCCTCGCCATCATCTACCTCATCACCGCCATCGAAGCCTACGGCGACATCACCGCCAACTCCATCATTTCGGGCGAGCCCGTGGAGGGCAAAAAGTTCATCCGCCGCGCCGAGGGCGGCATCCTGGCAGACGGCGTATTCTCCATGGTGGCAGGCGTGTTCAACTCCTTTCCCCAGTCCATCTTTGCCCAAAACAACGGCATGATTCAGCTCACGGGCGTGGCAAGCCGCTACGTGGGCTATTTCATTGCCCTCATCCTCGTGCTCATGGGCTTCTTCCCCGCCATCGGCCTCGTGCTCTCTCTCATTCCCGAAGCCGTATTGGGCGGTGCCACGCTCCTCATGTTCGGCATGGTAGCCGCTGCCGGCGTCCGCATCATCTCCTCGCAAACCATCGACCGCAAAGCCACGCTCGTCATGGCACTGAGCTTCTCGCTCGGGCTGGGCGTGGAGTTTATACCCGAAGTCCTCAACCACTTCCCCGGCGAACTCCGCACCATCTTCTCGTCGGGCATCACCACGGGCGGACTGACCGCCATCTTCGCCAACCTCCTCATCCGCATCAAGGAGTAAGCCCCACCGCCCCGCTCCAGCGCACAAAAAAACGGCTGCCGCACAATGCGGCAACCGTGGTACCCCCGCCGAGAATCGAACTCGGATCTAAAGTTTAGGAAACTTCTATTCTATCCGTTGAACTACAGGGGCATAAGCCCTGCGCCATCCCAGAGGGGATGAATGCAAGTGGGCGCAAAGTTACAGATTTTTTCCGACATAGCCGTTCTGCCGCCCCGCTTTTCGGCAGCGGCGCAGGGCAGAACCGCGAAAATGTGCTATTTCACACATTTGCAGCCTGAATTTCTTGGTTTTGTCAAGAATTTTAGTTTTCTTTGCAAAGATTTCTCCAGTGTGCGCTGATTTTTCAGCCAACACCGCACGCACATAAAAATTTAAACCTTACATACGTCTATCTAAAACTTTATGGTCACTATCATCGTCACCGTCTTCATCCTCGGCTACCTGTGCATAGCCCTGGAGAGTGTTTTGAAAGTCAACAAAGCCGCGCCCGCGCTCCTCATGTGCGTGGCGTGCTGGGTACTCTATATGCTGGATGCCGGCAGTTTCATCGAGAGCTTCCGCGGCGTCAGCGTCGCAGCAGGCGAACTGTCACAGTGGGTCAACGAACACATCCTGCTCTCCCACCTCGGCGACACGTGCGAAATCCTCTTCTTCCTGATGGGCGCAATGACCATCGTCGAAATCGTGGACGCCAACGGCGGATTCAACTTCGTGCGCGACCGGCTCCAGACCACCAACAAGCACGCCCTGCTCTGGCGCATCACGTTCATGACGTTCTTCCTCTCTGCCGTGCTCGACAATCTCACGACGAGTATCGTCATGATTATGGTACTGCGCAAACTGGTGCAGGAGCCAAAAGACAGGCTCATCTACGCCTCGCTCATCATTCTGGCAGCCAATGCCGGCGGTGCCTTCTCGCCCATCGGCGACGTCACGACCATCATGCTCTGGATTAAAGGCAACATCACGACCGTGGGCGTCATCAAAGAATTGCTCATTCCTTCCATCGTTTCGGTTGTTGTCCCCACTTTCCTCCTCCAGTTCAAGCTCAAGGGCGAGCTCTCCAAGCCCCAGGCGGCTGAAGTCGGCGACTCGCTCCAGTTCTCCAAGGCTGAGCGCACCACGGTGTTCTGCCTCGGCGTGGGCGGCCTCATCTTCGTGCCCATTTTCCGCTTCCTGACTGGTCTGCCTCCCTTCATGGGCATCCTGCTCGTGCTGGGTCTGCTCTGGACCACCACCGAAATTTTCTACCGTTCCAAGGGTCACATTGAGGAGACCACGCAACAGCGCGTCACCCAGTTGCTCACGCGCATCGACATGAGCACCATCCTCTTCTTCCTCGGCATCCTCATGGCGGTCGCCACGCTCCAGGAAACGGGCGTACTGACCAGCTTCGGCCGCAGCCTCGACACGCTCTCGGGCGGCAACCACTATCTCGTGACAGGCATCATCGGTGTCGTATCAAGTATCGTGGACAACGTGCCCCTCGTGGCCGGCTGCATGGGCATGTACGACGTGGCCGCCACAGGCGACTTCGCCGTCGACGGCATCTTCTGGCAACTGCTGGCCTACTGCGCCGGCGTGGGCGGTTCCATGCTCATCATCGGTTCTGCAGCCGGCGTTGTCGTCATGGGTCTGGAGAAAATCACCTTCGGTTGGTATCTCCGCCACTTCTCGTGGATAGCCTTCGTGGGCTATCTGGCAGGCATGGGCGCCTACTGGGTCGAGAAGGCCCTCGGCCTGTAGATTTTCCGCGCGCACCTCAATTCACACACATTATTATTATACTCAACAAAAAAGTTCTACAATTATGAAGAAAATCATCCTCACCCTCGCCCTCCTGCTGTCGATGGCGTGGGCCACTCCGGCGTCTGCGCTGGGTCTTGACTGGGGTATTACCGGCGGTCTCAACTTGACGAAGCTCAAACTGAAGGGCGACGCCAAACAAGTGCTGAAGAGCGACAACCAGGCCGGCTGGTTCATCGGCCCGAAGGCACACGTCAGCCTCGCCCTCGGCTTCGGCCTCGACGGCGCGCTCCTCTATTCGCAGCAGAAGTACAGCGTCACCGAAAAAGAGAGCGGCGACTCGGAATACAAGACGAGCCGCAGCATCGAAATCCCCATCAACCTGCGCTACAGCATCGGTCTCGGCTCCATTGCTTCCGTATTTGTCACCACCGGTCCGCAGTTTGACTTCAACATCGGCAGCAAAAATTGGGCTAACGGTATGTTTGAACGCTCCAACATGACCACTTCCTGGAACATCGGCGCAGGCGTAAAGGTTTTGAGCCGCGTCGAAGTGGGCGTAGGCTACAACTTTGCCCTCGGCAAGGTGGGCGAAGCCATAATTGAAAACGCCGGCGGAGGAAGCTACCTCGGCTCAGCGGAAAACTACCGCTCCAACACCTTCACCGCACAGGCTACTATCTACTTCTAAACGGGAAATCTCCCGCACGACGACAACAATCACAAACACATTACCTAAACACTTTAAAAGACATGCTCAGACTCAACTGTTTCTTCAAGGCCAATGAGGGCAAGTACGACGAAGCCCTTCAGGCAGCCATCGCTCTGACCGCCTGCTCGCGCAAAGACGAGGGCAACATCGCCTACGACACGTTCGAAAGCGCCACAAACCCCGACGTCTTCATGATTTGCGAAACATGGACCGACGCCGAAGCCCTCGCCAAGCACTCCGCTGCCGACCACTTCAAGAAGTACGTCGGCCAGCTCGAAGCCCTCGGCCAGCTCAAACTCGAACAGTTCGACTTCCCCGAGAAGAAGTAAGGCGCAAAGCCGCTTCCGCGGAAGTTCAATCCACACTTTTGGCGGTGCAATCCCAACGCAGGGGTTGCACCGCCTTTGTTTTTCAAGTTTTACCCCCAAGAAACGGAAGCCGAACAAGCACTTCAGAAAAATATCTCTGTGCTAATTAAAAAAAGTCCAGAGCTATTACCCAAAAAGCTCAGGACTAAGTTGCCAAAAGCTCAGGACTAATTTTTGATAGCCCGAATTTTGGGAAATATGGGTCTCGTGTCGCCCAAACAGTGCCCCTCACTGCCGCTGTTTGGGCTTCTTGTTGAAGCGGTAGATGAGATGGAGGGAGACGTAGGAGGGTTTTGTGTTGTAGCGCGTTTCGATGTATCCGGTGGAGTTGAGTTCGCGCTGCGTGTTGGGCACTTGCCCCAACAGGTCGTAGCCCACCAGGCGGACAGTCCAGCGGCTGTCGCGGTCGAAGGTGTAGTCGCAGGTGGCGTTCCAGAGCCACTGCGTCGTGTTCATCGACGCGTCGGTGTATCCGCGGCGGAAAAAGGCGGTGCAGCTGGTGGTGAAGAAGAGCCGCTTGGTGATGGAGATGGAAGCGTCGAGGCCGCCGCTCACGTCGAAGGTCTCGTTGCTCCAGGGGGTGACGTTGCTGCCCGAAGAGCGCTGCTTGAGGTAGTCCATCTGGGCGCGGGCGGTGAGCGTGATGCCGCTTGTGGCCTTGAAGACGAGGCTGGCGTATTCGCGCCACTTGTAGTTCATCGTGGCAGCCTTGTAGGTGGTGCTCTCCACCGCCTCCGTTTCCGTCTGTGTGCTGGAGGAGGTGATGGTGAGCGCGTAGTAGACGCTATGGTTGAGGTCCAGTTTGCTCTGCACGTCCAGCCGCCAGCGGTTTTTGCTGTCGAGGCTCTGGCCGTAGTTTAATTCGACTGCCGAATTCCAGTGCCCGTTGATGTTCTCGGGCTGGCGGGTAATCACGCCGGTCAGCGAGTTGTAGTAACTGGCGCTGGTCACCTCGTCCTTGTAGGTCGTGAACGAGGCGTCCAGGTTCAGATTGCGCTGCCGTTCCTGCCGCGAGCGGCCGAAGTGGAACGTGATATAATGAGCCCGCGCGAGGCGCAGGTTGCTGTTGCCTTTTGTGATGTAGTAGGGGTCGGTGCCGTCGTCAAAGTCCATCATTTGCGTCATGCTCGGCAATATCTCGTTGCGCATGTAGAAGATGGTCCAGCCATTCCCCAGAAGACTCACGATGGGGATGAAAGTGAAGTCGCGCCGGGTGAGCGAATTTCCGCTTGCACTTCGCGTGTCGGAGATGTGCCGCTTGTGCCAGTCCAGACCAGCTTGAAGTGTCAGCTTCATCCCTCCGAACCACGCATAGAGAGTGGGGTCAATGGAGTTTGTCAGTGCGCGCTCCGAACTGCGGTAAGAGTTGAGTTGGTCGATTGCCCATTCTTGAGCCGTCATTTCCTCGTCCGCCCCAGGCGTCAACAGGTTGAGCGTGTCGGTCAGCCGTTCGCGCCGCCCGCGCTCGCCGCTGCCGTTCAGCCGGTAGGCGAGGTTGAGCCTGAAACTGGCGTCCGCCCATTCCCAGGAGTGGACTTGGCGGCTCAGCTTGAACTGGTAGTCGTAAGACTCGTTGGTGACGTTGTCGTTCCGCAGGATGTGTTCCGCCTTTTGGGTCGTCGCGATGCTGTCGCTTTCCGTCTCGTAGGGCGTGGAGCGCTTATAGGTGGCTTCAGCTGCCAAGCTGTAGTTCTTGTCCGACAACGGCCCACGGATGACAAACTGCGTATTGATTTTTGCCGTCAATTCGTCCTCGTTGCCATGCGTGAAGCGGTAGCGTTCGTAGACCGGTTGGAAGAGCGAGTCGATGTTGGTCGACGTAGTGTTGTTCAGCTGCAAAATTTCATTCATTTCGTGGTTGCGCTTCCGCACAAATGAGAGCGTGGGCTCGACTTTCAGATAGGCTTTGTCTGGAGAAATGGCAACGGAGCCTGTCCAATACAACTCGCTCGTGCTTTCCCGCTGGCGTTGCCTCGTGAGGTCTTTCACCTGCGTCTCGCCCAGCAGCGTCAATTGCGTTTTTTCCTCCGTGTACAGCCCGTTGTCGTGTCCGCCCGAGAGGCTCGTTCTGAACTTGGTGCCCTTGCGCCGTCCGTCGATGGAGAAGTCGATGCCACCACGGCGCACAATTTTCTCACCCATCGTCGTCGTGGTCTGCCCCCACGTGCCTTCTGAACCCGGCCTCTGCGTGTCGCCCAGGTTGTTGGCCTGCGCGTAGAGCGACAGGCTGGAATGGTTGGTGTAGCGCATGCCAAACAGCCGCCCCATCCAGACGTCCTTGACCTTGTCGCGCGTGGTGGGGCCGCCGCCCGCCTCGGCGTTGGCAATCCAGCCCTCTGCCAAGTCGCGCCGCAGCTGCACGTCCATCACGAGCAGCTTCTTCGAGTCGTCAGGATTATTCTCGTCGATGAGATGCGACCACTCCACACCCTTATGGTACGTCCTTATCTTGTCTACAACATATGCTGGCAGATTGTCGAGCGCAACTTTTGGGTTTCCCTTAAAGAAGTCCCGCCCGTTGACCATCAGTTCGCTCACATATTCGCCGTTGACGTAGATGCGGCCGTTGGATTCCAGCGTGACGCCCGGGAGCATTTTGACCAAGGCGTCGAGCATCGAGCCGTTCGACAGGCGGAACGCCCGCGCGTCGTATATAATGGTGTCGCCGTGCACCACCATTGCAATGCGTGACGCCGTCACCACCGCCTCGCCCAGCATGTTGTCCCCCGTCGCAGTGTCGCCCGCCAGCACTTCCCGCTCCAGGCGGACAACGTCAGCCTCATAGGCCTTCACGTGAGTGCTGCCTTCGGGCGTAGGCGGCATAGTTATCCTTATGGTCTGCGGTTTGTAGCCCTCCATCGACACGCTCAGCACGTAGGCGTCCTGCGGTTTCAGGTGGCAGCGGAACGCTGGCGTGGTGTAGCCCTTCAGTTTCTGGTCGAACCACAACCTGTCCACCATCACCGTCGTGCTGTCCTTGTCGTACACGCTCACCTTGGCGGCGAAAAGGTCGTTCCCGTCGACAGCATCCAACACCCTCACGCGGAACAGCGTCATCTTGTTGTACTTCCTGGCAAACTGGGCGTGCAGGGGCAAACCCACAGTCAGCGCCACCAGCACCACGGTCATCAGTCTGCCCGCGAAGCGTCCCGACCAGCCATGCCCCACCCTACAGCCGCCTGCGGCAGGCACAAACAGCCCGCCCGGCGTGCGAAACCGCCCGTACAGAATTTTCAGGGTGCGGAATATTTTGGTGAGAGAATCCATAAACGTCTGCGTGATAAGGTTTGCGGGTAGACGTCTGCGCGAGAAAGTCTGATTACAAAACTAAGAAATCGTATCGGATTGACCAATCGAAGTGGAAATATTAACACAATGCCGTCGTTGACAACGACTTATAGTTGCACCAGAAATTTGCTTTCTGGCAATCTGGACTAATTTCCAAAAAGCTCAGGACTAATAAAAGAGGGCTGCGCCAGACATTTGCTTTCTGACACAGCCCTTTTACAGTTTGCCATTGATAGACATCCGGAGCCTTCGCCCGCTCAATCATTTGCGGCGGTCGCCCTCAATCAAGGCGAGAAGTTTGTCCACAGCCTCCTCGGTGGGGATGTTCTTCTCCACGCAGACGCGGCCACGGTAGAGGCTGACGCGGCCTCTGCCTGCGCCGACGTAACCGTAGTCGGCATCCGCCATTTCGCCGGGGCCGTTCACGATGCAACCCATGATGCCTATTTTGAGGCCGGTGAGGTGCGCGGTGGCAGCCTTGATGCGCGCGATGGTGCCCGGGAGGTCGTAGAGCGTACGGCCGCAACCGGGGCAACTGATGTACTCCGTCTTCGTCATGCGCAGGCGGGCAGCCTGGAGGATGGCAAAAGCCGTTTCGTCCTCAACGCCGTGGGGCAGACGGGCGCCTTCGGCTGGTTGCGACATGAGGCAGATGCCGTCGGTGAGTCCGTCGAAGAGCAGACCGCCCATGTCGGCAGCGGCGCGGAGCTGGAAGTCCTCCTTCGCGGCGGCGCCGCACTGGTATTGCTGGAAGAAGATGACCGGCGCCGGGATTTGGGCGTTCCACAGTTCGTGCACCAGTGCGCGGAGTTCGCCCGTGCGGTTGGGATGAGCCGTCTGGGCGATGACCACCATCTCGGGGTGGAGGCGCAGGCAGGCTTTCACCTCGTCGTTGAGCCGGACGTAGTTGAGGAAGAGGAATTTGAGCGGCGACGGGTTCGCCCCGACGAGCATCAGGGCATCGGGCGAATAGGCAGGAAAAGTGCCTTCCTCGCCCGTCCACAAGTCGGCATCGACAATGTAGCCCGCCCCGGGAATGCGGTCGGCGGCTTTGGGCAGACGACGCCCGCAGTAGACGTAGTCGGGCCGGAGCTGTCCGCACGCGCTGTCGCCGTCGGGGCGCATGGAGACGACCACGGGGACGTTTCGCCCGCCAATGTTCGCCACGGGGCAAGTGGCGCGGCGCTCGGGACGCAGGTAGTCGAAGATGGGACACGGCGTGCCGGGAATTTCCGGGTGTCCGCCGCGTGTGGAAGTGATGTACGACGCCAGTTTGTAGGCTACGGGAATTTCATTCTCGGGCGGTTCGCTGAGCGATACGCGGAGGGTGTCGCCGATGCCGTCGGCAAGGAGCGCGCCGATGCCCACGGCACTCTTGATGCGGCCGTCTTCGCCCTCACCGGCTTCGGTCACGCCGAGGTGGAGCGGGAAGTCCATGCCCTCGCGCGCCATGACGTCGCAGAGCAGGCGGACAGAGCGCACCATCACCACCGTGTTGGACGCCTTGATGGAGATGACCACGTCGCTGAACTGCTCCTTGACGCAGACGCGCAGAAACTCCATGCAACTCTCCACGATGCCTTCGGGCGTGTCGCCGTAGCGGCACATGATGCGGTCGGAGAGCGAGCCGTGGTTGACGCCGATGCGCAGGGCTGTGCCGTGTTCGCGGCAGATGGCGAGCAGTTGTTTGAACCGCTCCTCAAGGCGCGCCAGTTCGGCGGCATATTCCTCGTCGGTGTATTCCAGTTGCTTGAACGTACGGGCGGGGTCGACGTAGTTGCCGGGGTTGATGCGCACCTTTTCGACGATGGTTGCTGCCACGTCCGCCACTTTCGGGTTGAAGTGGACGTCCGCCACGAGAGGGCGGTCGCATCCCGCCTCGTGCAAGGCGGCGCGGATGTGGCGCAAGTTCTCCGCTTCGATGACGCCCTGCGTGGTGAGGCGCACGTAGTCGCCGCCGGCGCGGACAATGCGCAGCGTCTGCTCCACGCAGCCCGCAGTGTCGGTGGTGGGGCGGGTAGTCATGCTCTGGATGCGCAAGGGGTTGTCGCCGCCAAGCGGGCGGTTGCCTATACGCACCTCGTGGGAGGCGCGGGGGCGATAGTTGAAGAGGTCCATCAGGCAAGTCAATCAGTTGGTCTTGAACTCGTATTTCACCTCTGCCAGTTCGGCATTGGCCTTTACGATTTTCTTTTTCAGCCCCACCTTGTAGTCCTCCAGCCGTGCGGCAAGGGTTTCGTCAGAGAGGGCAAGCATCTCGACGGCGAGGATGGCGGCATTCTGTGCGCCGTTCACGCCCACAGTCGCCACGGGGATGCCCGGGGGCATCTGGACAATGGAGAGCAGGGCGTCGAGTCCGTCGAGCATACCCTTTATGGGCACGCCGATGACCGGCACAGTGGTGCTGGCGGCGATGACACCGGGCAGAGCGGCAGCCATGCCTGCGCCGGCGATGATGACGCGCAGACCGCGCTCCTTGGCACGACTGGCAAAGTCTTCAACTTCGGCGGGCGTGCGGTGCGCCGAAAAGGCGTTCATCTCGAAAGGCACGCCCATTTCGTCGAGGAATTTGGCGGCTTTTTCCATAACGGGCAGGTCGCTGGTGCTGCCCATGATAATGCTAACGATTGGAGTCATGATGTTATATTATATATATGTATCTTATATGTGGAGAATGAAGAAGAGGCCGCACAGGATGCCGATGAGCACGCCCACACCCAATTCGGTGAGCGTGTGCTGGCGCAGGATGAGCCGCGCGGTGCAGACGAGCCCTGCAAAGAGGACGCTGAGGCACAGCCCGCCCGTGGGGTCGAAGTTGAGCATGAGCGAGAACGCCATGATGGCGCCGATGACACCGCCCGCCGCTGCGGCGTGGGTGCTCACCTTGAGCCAGGGATTGACGAGGGCGCACACCACCTGTATCGCCAAGGCGCCCGCCACGATGCCAAGCGTGAAGCGGGGCATACGCAGGTTGCCCATGAGGTAGAGCAGCACCGTGTAGCACGAAATGGAGAGGATGTAGGGCACGATGCGGCGCTCGCGTTGGCTGAGCTGGTGGCGCGTCCAGCCGTTGAGTTTGCGGTAGAGGTAGATGGCGAGGCGGGGAAACAGCACAGTGAAGAGATAGACCATCCCCACAATCTGGAGGTTGTAGGCCCACGACGTGTAGTTGAGGTAGCTGAAGAACAGCAGCACGATGAAGGCCATGACCGGCAGATAGAAGGGCGAGAAAATCAGCGAAATGACCTGCGCCGTAAGTATGAGGACCTTGTTGTTCATACGCGTGGAGGATTTTGCGGTAAAATCTTATTGGCGGCGCAGACTGGCCTTGAGGATGCCCAGCTGCTCGCGGTATTTTGCCACGGTGCGGCGTGCCACGATGAGGTCGCGCGCCTTGAGTGCCGCGGTGATGGCTTCGTCCGAGAGGGGACGGCGCTTGTCTTCCGCGTCAACGATTTCGCGGATGGCTTCGCGGATTTTTCGCGCCGACATTTCCTCGCCGCTCTCGGTGGTGAACTGGGAGGAGAAGAACGACTTGAGGCTGTAGAAGCCGAAGTTGGTTTCGACGTATTTGCTGTTGACCACGCGCGACACGGTGGAGACGTCCACCTTGGCGCGGTCCGCCACGTCCTTCAGTATCATGGGGTGGAGCATCGACTCGTCGTCGTCGTTGACGAAGAAGTCGCGCTGCAACGCCACGATGACGCGCATCACGGCGAGGAGCGTCTGCTGGCGGCGCGCAATTAGGTTGATGAACGTCTGCGCCGACTCCACCTTGCTGCGGGCATAGATGTATTCCTCCTCCTGCTTCTTGCTGAGTTTCTTGCCCGCCTTGCCCCGCTTGAGCGACTCGCGGAACGAGCGGCTCACGCACAGTTCGGGTATTTCGTCGTTGTTGAGTTCCACCACGAGTTGCCCGTCGCTGTTCTCGCGGACGTAGAAGTCGGGCATGACAGTGGGCGCCGCCGAAGCCGTGCCGCTGCCCAGCAACGCACCGGGGCGGGGATTGAGGCGCGTGAGCACCTTGAGGATGGGTTCCAGCTCCTTCGGGTCGGCGAGTTTGAGCTTGCCGGCGATGTCGTCCCACTTGCGGTCCTTGAAGAGGTCGAAGCACTTCTCGACCACGAAAATGGCCTGCTCCCTATATGCGGCGTTGACGTTGCCCGGACGGCGGAGCTGCAGGAGCAGACACTCCTGGAGCGAGCGCGCGCCGATGCCTGCGGGCTCGAACGTCTGGAGTACGTCGAGCATCCGCGCCACTTCCTGCTCGTCGGTGTAGACGCCGTGGTAGATGGCCAGTTCGTCGGCAATCGTACTCAGGTCCTTCCGCAAATAGCCGTCGTCCTCGAGCGACCCGATGATGTATTCGAGCACCTGGCGCTCCTGGTCGTTGAGGTCGTGCTCGCCCACCTGCTCAATGAGGTCGTCGTAGGCAGACGTGCCCCCCGTGAGCGACAGTTCAAAGTTCTCGCGTGCCGAGTCGGCGCGGGCCTGCAGGTAGGACGGCACTTCGTCCTCGTTAGAGTAGTCGCCCAGCGAGTCGTGGATTTCGCCTTCCGTCCCGTCGTAGTCCCATTCCGGGCCCAGGTCGTCGGCTGCGTCGTCCTTGTCCTTCGCGGCCTGGGCGTCATCGCCGTCGCCTTTATCGTTGTCGCCACCGTCGTGGGCAGCATTGTCGTAGTCATCATCCCTCCTGCCGTCCACGACCTCGAGCGCCTCGTTGTTCATCAGCTCGTCCTTGATGTATTCGGCAAAATTGGCCACGGGCAGGCCCACCATATTCGACAACGCAATCTGCAATGTCGAAGTCAGTTGCACCTGACTAGTTTCCTGAGTCTGGCCCGCAGTCTGCTTGAAATTCTGATCCATTCTTTTTTCTGTGGATATGATTGATAGGGCAAAATTACTAAATTAATCGCACACCGATTGCCCGTCGGCACAAATACTTGCCGCCGCCACGCGGGTTGCGCCGCCGATTTGCCGCAAAAACAAAAGCCGCCCCTCGCCGCACGCCGCGAACAGAGTTTTTATGAATTTTGCTCCGTTTTTTAAACACTGATTCAGAGACACTTAAAATTTCACCAGAGAGGTTCCAAAAAAGTTCAGAGCTTTTGCCCAAAAAGCTCAGGACTAATTTTAAAAAGCTCAGGACTAATTTAAATTAGCTCAGGACTAATTTTTCATCGCTCTGGAGCGGGGGTTGAAAGCCCAAAAATAAATTCTGAAAACGCAAATCAAAATTCAGAAACCAGGAGTCAAAATTCAGAAAGTGCATGACAAATATCGGATTGCTCGCCCCGGAGCGCCACATTCTGCGACCGCCACGCGGGCTGCGCTGCCGATTTGCCAAAATCAAGGGGCGGAGGGCTGAATCGCCGTTTTTGGGGGTTGAAATAACAACAAATAAGTATGAAACACACGGGCGATGAGGTTCGATAACTTAAATTTCACCTAATTTGGGTATTGCCGAATTTTTTGGAGCTGACTACCTTTGCACCCGAAACTCGAGAGTGTGTCCTCATCTTCCCGACGAGGCGCGTTTTTGCGTTTCCCGCCTGACGGATTTGCGCCACGCAGAGGACGGCAGTCGGAATGTAACAATAAAATATTTTTATGGACAGTACAAGAAAATTGTTGAAAGCCGCAGCGCTTGTGATTTTGGCCATCGTGGGTCTTGCCCCCGCCAATGCACAACAGACGAAGGACTCGCTCGAGTACGGCGGCTGGTCGCGCTTCAGAGTGGGCGGCTACGGCGAAATGGTCGCCAACTTCAAGGACTACGGCACGAACCGATTCTACGGAAACGCTGAGGGTAACCCCAAGGAAAACCGCAACACCATCAGCATTCCGCGCTTCGTGGTGGCGTTCGACTATAAGTTTAACCAGAAATGGATTCTCGGTGCCGAGATAGAATTTGAATCGGGCGGCGTGGGCACGGCCTACGAACTGGAGAACACGGAGAACGGCGAGTATGAAACGGAAGTGGAAAAAGGCGGCGAGGTGGCCCTCGAGCAGTTCCACATCACGCGTCTGATTGTGCCCGAATTCAACGTGCGCGTGGGTCATATGATTGTGCCTATCGGCCTGACCAACTCGCACCACGAGCCTACAAACTTCTTCGGCACCTCGCGTCCCGAGGGCGAAACCACGATTATCCCCTCAACGTGGCACGAAACAGGTATCGAGTTCTTCGGAACAGTGGGCCGCCGCTATGCCACGTTCGACTATCAGCTGATGGTTGTGGAAGGTCTGAACGCCAACGGCTTTGACCGCACGACTTGGGCAGGAAGCGGCAAGCAGGGCATCTTTGAAGAGGACAACTTCAACTCGCCCGCCATCGTGGCACGCGTGGACTATCGCGGCGTACCGGGCTTGAGAGTGGGCGCTTCGTTCTACTACTGCAAAGACATTGGTGACAACGCCGACAAGTCGCAGACTTATTCGAGCTACGGCAAGTTCCCCCTCCGCATCTACTCCGCCGACCTGCAATACATCCACAAGTGGTTCACCGCCCGCGGAAACATTTTGGTAGGCAACCTGACGAACGCCTACTCCGTAGGTCAGGCCAACGGCAAGCTGAGCAATCTGTCGCCCTATTCGCGCTGGACGCCTATCGCCAAGAAGGCTGTGAGCTACGGCGGCGAGCTTGGTCTGAACGTCCGCGGCATATTCAAGAACGAACGCGTGCCGTCGCTCTATCCCTTCGTACGCTACGAGTACTACAACCCACAGGAAAAGGGTGAAGGCACTGACGTAATGGACGAACGCTGCAAGGTGTCGATGTGGACCGCCGGCTTGAACTGGTACGCGCTCCCCAACCTCGTGGTAAAGGCCGACTATACGACGCGCCGCATTGGCGGTGGCAAGTACAACAGCGAGAACGAGTTCGCCATCGGCGTGGCCTATGTGGGCTGGTTCTTCAAGAAGTAAATCGTGAAACTGAACTAAATTACTAATATAAATAAGTACACTTATGAAGAAAAATTTCTTTTTAATGGGTGCGCTGCTCGTAGGTCTGTCTCTGTCGACAGTATCTTGCAGCGACGATGACACTGACGCATTTGCAGAGGCCGCAAACCTCGACTATGCAGAAGCCAACGCTGACAGCTGGTGCAACTACATGAGAAATGTGGCACTCCTCCTCCAGCAGGACGCTTCGGACCTCGACGATGCATGGCGTACGTCATACAACGGCGGTGAAGCTTATGCCACGACGTTCAAGAACCACAATTCCGCTACCTTCAGCAGCGCCGTGAGCTGCGTAGAGCAAATTATCGACGGTTGCTCTGATATTGCCAACGAAGTAGGTACGTCCAAAATCGGCGAGCCTTACAATTACTACAAGGCCGGTCAGACCACGCAGGCACTCTATGCCGTAGAGTCTTGGTACAGCTGGCACTCTCGCGACGACTATACCAACAACATCTACTCTATCCGCAACGCCTACTATGGTACGCGCGACGGTAGCGTAGCTACAAACTCGCTCTACAACTACGTGAACAGCCTGAACCCGACGCTCAACACTCAGGTGGTAGCTGCCATCACGAATGCGGCTGAAGCCATCCAGGCTATCCCCCAGCCTTTCCGTAACAACATCGCTTCCACCCAGAGCCAGACGGCTATGACGGCTTGCGAAACGTTGGAGACCCTGCTCGACAAGACTTTGAAACCGTTCCTGACAGAGAACGACGACGAGACGGCCTACGATGCCATCATTACGCAGTATGTGGACGCAGTGGTACTCCCCACTTATGCTGACCTCAAGACTAAGAACGCTGCACTCTACAATACGGTCGTAGCTTTCTGCAACAATCCTTCGAACGCCGGCTTTGAGGCTTGCGCCGAGGCTTGGCTTGAAGCCCGTCAGCCGTGGGAGCAGAGCGAGGCCTTCCTCTTCGGTCCTGTTGACGCCCTGGGTCTCGACCCCAACATGGACTCTTGGCCTCTCGACCAGGTGGCTATCGTGAACATCCTGAAATCGAACAGCTGGAGCTCTATGGAATGGAGCGACGACGACTCTGACGAAGCTATCGAAAGCGCTCAGAATGTGCGCGGTTTCCACACGCTCGAATACCTTGTCTTCAAGGATGGCGAGGCAAGAACTATAGAATAATCTTTAACGATATAAGGTGTTAAGGAGTCAGGGAAGGAGCCAATTCTTCCTTGACTCCGTACACGTAAATAGGAGTAGCATGAAATTTATCAGAATATTTTCCCTGTTGATGGCCTGCGGAATGGCGCTCACGTCGTGCGAAGATGACGGCTACGACGTGACCGACATGGAGGTGCCCGACGGCTATGCGCTGTCCGCCGGAACGTCGACGATATTTATGAATTCTTCATACGCATACGACTCTCCTGCCGACTGGGTCGCCGACATCAGTGCGAACCAAATCCGCTTCACCCGCGGTGACCGCCTCTATGACGACGCACTCTCTTCCTCCACCGGTCTGGGACCGGTCTACGCCGGCTATTCGTGCGGCAGTTGCCACCGAAACGCAGGCCGCACGCAGCCGTCGCTCTGGACTGACGGCGGTTCCGGCGCATACGGTTTCTCGTCGATGCTCGTCTACATCTGCCGAAAGAACGGCGCGCTGTTCCAGAACTACGGCCGCGTGCTCCACGACCAGTCCATCTATGGCGTAACGGCGGAGGGCAAGCTCTCTGTGCAGTGGCACTACGAGCAAGGTACGTTCCCCGACGGCGAAACTTATGAGCTGTGCCGCCCGGAATACACCATCACCGACTGGTATGCCGACAGCATTGCGCCCGAAGACCTCTTCTGCACAGTACGTATCCCGCTCCGCCACGTCGGTATGGGACAGATGATGGCCATTGACCGCGACGAAATCGTTGCGCTGGCTGCTAAGAGCTATCCCGAATACGGCATCAGCGGCCGCGTGAACTACGTCACCGAACGCGGCGTGACGCAGGTGGGCCTCTCGGGCAACAAGGCGCAGCACGCCGACCTCACGGTGGAACTCGGCTTCTCCTCCGACATGGGTGCGACCAACAGCCGCTACCCTGAGGAAATCTGCGAGGGACAAATCCAGATGAACGAAGGCAGCATGATGGGTCTGACTTACGACCAGCTCGACGTGAGCACTGAGGACATGGAGAACGTGGACTACTACCTCCACGGTCTGGGCGTGCCCGCCCGCCGCGACGTCAACAACGACTCGGTGAAGCTGGGCGAACAGATGTTCTATCAGGCCAAGTGCCACTTGTGCCACACCGTCACGCTCCACACCCAGACACGCGGCGCCACGCTGCTCAACGGCACGGAGCTGCCCTGGCTCGGCGGACAGACGATTCATCCCTACTCTGACTTCCTGCTCCACGACATGGGCAGCGAAATCATGGGCGTAGGCTTGAACGACAACTACGTCAGCGGTATGGCTCGCGGCAACGAATGGCGCACCACACCGCTCTGGGGCATCGGCTTGCAGGAGAAGGTGAACGGACACACCTACTTCCTCCACGACGGCCGCGCCCGCAACCTGACGGAAGCCATTCTGTGGCACGGCGGTGAAGGACAGGCTTCGAGAAGCCTCTTCATGAAGATGACAAAGGGACAGCGCGCCGCGCTCATCAAGTTCCTCGAATCGCTTTAACCTGAACGACAGACATTTTCCTATCCATACAACTAACAGACAACATTCATAAAACTACAATTATTTTAGAATGAAAAAGATATATTCGCTGGCATTGTTTGCCGCTCTTCCGCTCGCCGCAATGGCCCAGCACGAAGAAATAAGTGAAAACGGAATCGTGGCCATCGACGGCGACCGCGGTCTCCAAATCGAAAGTAAGGACAACGCTTTCTCCTTCAAGCCTTATCTGCTCATGCAGACGACGGCCAACTTCAACTACTACGACTCTGAAGGTCTCGACAAGGCCTACAACCAGGACAACGTGGACGACTCGGGCTTCGCCATTCCCTACGCCGTGCTGGGCTTCACGGGTAAGGCTTTCCACAAGGTGACCTACAACCTCTCCATCAACGCCGCCACGACGGGCGCCGGCGTCCTGCAGCAGGCTTGGTTCGACGTGAAAATCAGCAAGGGCTTTGCCGTCAAGGCGGGTAAGTTCAAGACGCCCTTCAGCCACGCCTACCTCACGACCCTCGGCGAAACGCTCATGCCCACCATGCCCTACTCGCTCACCTCGTCGGTCATCCTGCCCTACTCGCTCAACGCCGTCACGCCCCACATCGGCACGGGCTTCGACCTCGGCGTCATGGTTCACGGCATGATGAACAACTACTGGAGCTACGAAGTGGGCCTCTTCAACGGTAACGGCTCTACGAACAACTCTGCCGACAAGACGTTCAGCGACGACTGGCACATCCCCTCTCTGCTCTACGCCGGCCGCCTGGCGTGGATGCCGAAGGGCATCATGCCCTCCACGCAGGGTAACCCCAACCGCCTGAACGAGGACAAAATCATGCTCGCCGCCTCCGCCAGCATCAACGTGGAGAGCGAGAGCGAAAGCACGAACGACACGCGCGTCGGTCTCGAATTTGCCATGCTGAAGAAGAAGCTCTACGTCGGCGCCGAACTCTACTACATGAACGTCGGATTCACCGAACGCCAGAAGATTGACGAGAGCTACAACTACCTCGGCGGTTACCTCCAGGCAGGCTACTTCGTGGCTCCCCGCCTCCAGGTGGCAGCGCGCTACGACTTCTTCAACCGTAACGGCACCGACGAGGACGGCTTCCTCAACTCGCCCGCAGTAGGCGTCAACTACTTCTTCAAAGGCTGCGGCCTCAAGCTCCAGGCCATGTACCAGTACACCGGCCGCTGGGGACACGACACTCAGCTCGACCGCGACCTCGACGACTTGGGCATCGCCACCCACTCCGCAACGGTGATGCTGCAGTACACGTTCTAATCCGAAAAATATGAAGAAAAAAAATGCTATCTTTGCAGCCGTCTTAGCGGTGACGTGCGCCTTCACCGCTGCCTGCGACGAGGGCGACATATACTCCGACACCGTGGTGAGCTCTGAAGGTCGCGTGGCGGTGCTCAAGTGCAACCTCAGCGGTATGACGAACTGGGCGGGAAACTACAACCTGGTGCTGGCGGGTTTCGACGAAACGAGCGAATACTCCAACATCCAGGTCTCCCTCTCCCAGTCCATTGAGGGAAAAGACACCAGCATCGTCATGGAAGGCGTGTCCGACGACGTCAGTACCATTGAGTTGTGCGTCGTCAACAGCCTCCGCCAACGCGTGCTGACGCTCGCCACCTCCGAAGCCCCGCAGTCCGCCGACACCATCACCCTCGACGTGGGCAACTTCGACGTCAGCATGTACTCCGCCATACAGCACGGCGTCTTCACGCCCGACTGTGCCCAGTGCCACGGCGCCTCCAACTCCGCCGCCGCAGGGCTCTACCTCACCGAGGGACACAGCTACGCCAGCCTCGTCAACCAAGCCTCCACCCGCGTGGAGAACGGCATCCGCGTAGTCCCCGGCGACAGCGCCAGCAGCGTCCTCCACAAGGTCATCTACCCGGGCAATACCGCCGGACTGGCGTTCAGTCACGAAAACATCATCACATCGTCCAGAGTGCTGAGACTCATCGACACCTGGATACAGAACGGGGCGGCGGAGTAATAAGCTCAGCCCCCCTCATAAAACCACAACACAAAAAGCTTAAGGACAACACAAGATGAAATTTTCTTTCGAAGACATAGGAGTCAGCGTCGAGATGTCGACATTCGCTCCCGCCGGCAAGGTGGAAGAGCGGCACCTCATGTTGCACGTAGAGCCGCGCAGCGAACTGTTTGAAGGCCAGCTGGCGCGAATCTACGAAGCCGAAGAGAGAATCATGAACCTCGAAGAGATAAAGGGCGCAAGCGTCGTCATGAAGCGATACTTCCTCAGCGATTCGGCCAACCAGTGCGCACTGATGAAAAAGGAGCTCGACTGCTCCGTCTCCATAATCCAGCAACCACCCCTCGACGGCAGCAAGATTGCCCTCTGGATGTATCTGGTCAAAGACGTCAAGGTGGTCAACAGCAACGGCCTCATCGTCGTAGACCACAACGGCTACCGCCACCTCTGGAAAATGGGCATGCACGAGCACAAGGGCGACTCTGCCTGGCAGACCGAAAGCCTCCTCATATCCTACGAGGAAAGTTTGCAGAACTTCAACGCCACCCTGGCCGACAACTGCATCCGCACATGGTTCTTCGTCCGCGACGTCGACATACAGTACGCCGGAATGGTCAACGCCCGTAAGGAAAACTTCATCGAGCAAGGCCTCACCGAGAAGACCCACTACATCTCGAGCACCGGCATCGGCGGCATCCCAGCCGACTCGCGGGCCATTGTACAGTTTGGCGCCTACGCCCTCATCGGCTTCGAGCCCCAGCAGCAGCGCTACCTCTACGCACCCACACACCTCAACCCCACCTACGAGTACGGCGTAACCTTCGAGCGCGGCACCCTCATGGAGTATGGCGACCGCGGCCACATCTTCATCTCCGGCACCGCCTCCATCAACAACAAGGGCGAAGTGCTCCACGTGGGCAACATCGTCAAGCAGACCGAGCGCATGTGGGAGAACGTAGAAGTGCTGCTCAACGAAGGCGGCGCCGAAATGGCCGACATCATGCAAATCATCGTCTACTTGCGCGACGTCGCCGACTACGAAACCGTCAACGCGATGTTCAAGAAGAAGTTCCCCGACACGCCCTACGTCATCACCCTCGCCCCCGTATGCCGCCCCACGTGGCTCATCGAGATGGAGTGCATCGCCGTCAACCGCCGTTCGGGAAACACCTACCGCGATTTCTAATCGTCCTTCCCCATCCGCGTTTTTCTTTAAAAGCTATGGCACGCCGTGGTTCTCTTACCCAACGGTGTGCCATAGCTTTTTTATTTGTTATAGTTTTGGGGTGACAGAATTATACGACTTGCCCTCATAAGGCAAGCCCCGTTTTATGTTTTGGGTCTGCACTTAGTCCTGAGCTTTTGAGCACTTAGTCCTGAGCTTTTTGGGAAATAGCTCAGGACTAATTTTTGAGAGCTCAGAAACTGACTTCAAAATCCTCGGGCATAGCTTTTGAAAACACTGGAGCGGGGGCGGGAAAGCGCCGCGCGTTTCATAAAATCTGGCACAACCGCCCCACTGTCTATCCGGAAAGTCGTCAAAATTCTTCCATTAAAACAAAAAAATGTAGCCAACACATTTTTTAAAACTATCAAAGCGAAAGTTTTCCAAAGGATTTAGTAAATTCGTGCGCAATATTTACTCACTTAAGTTTCACTAACCCAAAACGTTCCACATGGAAACACCGCTCTTCTGGCTTGTACCGGCTTCGTCCGTACTCGCACTGTGCTTTGCCTGGTACTTCTACCGGCAAATGTTGAAAACCTCTGAAGGCACTCCACGCATGGCGCACATCGCTGCCGCCGTCCGCAAGGGAGCCATGTCCTACCTCCGACAGCAGTATAAAGTGGTGGGCATTGTCTTTGTCTGCTTAGCCATCCTCTTCAGCATAATGGCCTACGGCTTCCACGTGCAGAACACATGGGTGCCTGTGGCTTTCCTCACTGGCGGATTCTTCTCTGCCCTCGCCGGATTTCTCGGCATGAAGACGGCAACTGCCGCCTCCGCCCGCACGGCAAATGCCGCACGCACGTCGCTCAACGGCGGTCTGCGCATTGCCTTCCGCAGCGGCGCGGTTATGGGTCTGGTCGTAGTAGGCCTCGGTCTGCTCGACATCTCCGCTTGGTACCTTATCCTCAACCACTTCGTCGCTGACGGCCTCACACCTACCAGCAAACTCTGCGTCATCACCACCACGATGCTTACCTTCGGTATGGGCGCGTCCACGCAAGCGCTCTTTGCCCGCGTGGGCGGCGGCATCTACACCAAGGCGGCCGACGTGGGCGCCGACCTCGTGGGCAAGGTGGAGGCAGGTATTCCCGAGGACGACCCGCGCAACCCCGCCACCATCGCCGACAACGTGGGAGACAACGTGGGCGACGTCGCGGGCATGGGCGCTGACCTGTTCGAGTCCTACACCGGCGCCATCCTCGCTCCCACCATCTTGGCTGCTACCTTCGGCTCGCTCGGCGGCTACTTCGCCTCGGGAGACCTCATCTGGGCTATTGTCACGCCGGTCGTCATCGCAGCTTGCGGTATCATCACCTCGATCATCGGCCTGTTTGCCGTACGCACTAAGGAAGGCGCCGAGCTGCATAAGGCGCTCAACCGTGGCACCTATTTGGCAGCGGGTCTTGAGATCGTCGTGATCTTCATCCTCTTCTTCATCTGGAACTCCCAGAGCACCGAGGCTCAGCCCATCTGGCTGTTCGGCTCGGTCATCTGCGGCCTGGTCGCTGGCTTGGCTATCGGCAAGATCACCGAGTACTTCTGCTCTGACAAGTACAACACAGTTCACAAGATCGCCGAGTCTGCCGAGACCGGCGCTGCCACCGTCATCATCGAGGGCTTGGGCACCGGCATGCTGTCGACCATTGCCCCCATTGTGCTGGTAGCACTTGCCATCATCGGCGCCTATACGTTCGGCAACATGGCATTCCCGAACGCCACGGCTGAGGGTGGCATCGCAGTTGGCCTCTTTGGCGTTGGCCTCGCCGCTACTGGCATGCTGTCCAACACGGCTATCACCATTGGCGTTGATGCCTACGGCCCGGTTGCTGATAATGCAGGCGGCATCGCCGAGATGGCGGGCCTGCCTGAGGAAGTGCGCGACCGCACTGACTCGCTCGATGCTGTGGGCAACACCACGGCCGCCATCGCCAAGGGCTTCGCCATCTCGAGCGCGGGCCTCTCGGCAATTTCGCTGTTCGTGTCGTTCCAGGCGACTATGCACCACTCCATTCCTGAGTTCTCCCTTACCTTGACTGACCCGATGATCGTGGCCGGCATCTTCATCGGCGCTATGATGCCGTTCATGTTCGCGGCGCTCACCATGGGCGCGGTGTCGCGTGCGGCTCATGCCATGGTCGAGGAAGTGCGTCGTCAGTTCCGCGAGATTCCCGGTATCATGGAGTACAAGGCCGAGCCTGAGTATGACAAGTGCGTGGGCATCTCCACCACCAGCGCGCTGCATGAGATGATGACCCCGGGCATTCTGGCCATCATCGTGCCGGTTGTCATTGGCTGCTTCAACCCGGCTATGCTCGGCGGCTTCCTTGCTGGCGCCGTCTCCACGGGCATGCTGCTCGCCATCTTCATGTCCAACGCCGGTGGCGCATGGGACAACGCTAAGAAGTACATCGAGCAGGGCAACCACGGCGGCAAAGGCTCCGAGGCTCACAAGGCAGCTGTCGTGGGTGACACCGTGGGCGATCCGTTCAAGGATACCTCGGGTCCGTCCATGAACATCCTCATCAACCTGATGACGATCGTCTCCCTGACGTTCTCGCCGCTGTTCATCGCCATCCAGAGCATGCTGTAAGAGATTACCGCTTGCGCTGAGCCGACCTTACGTGAAGGCAAGGCTGCATCTGCTTTGACGTAACGTGCGGTGCTCTGATGCGCCCCGCAGCCGATAAAGCTGCGGGGCGCATCTTTCTTGTGGACAAAAACAGCCTGCTTTCGGCTTTTGGCCAAAACACCTCTTGAATAGGTCGTTGCATGGACAAAACAATAGCGGCGTAGGTTGTTTTGGACAAAACGTGCGTGCAATAGGTCGCCCAAAAACCGAGTACGCATACATTCTGGCCAAAAGCCTATTTCGTCTGCATTTTGACCAGAGGCCCATTCAGTATGCGCATTGAACAATTTCGTAGGTGCTTCAATGCGTT
>JAUNOO010000105.1 GCA_030531095.1 Bacteroidales bacterium | reverse complement strand
ATATATGGACTATGCACACGAATTTTATGTGGACATCTCTATCAAATTTGAGTGATTCCGTGTGATATTTCCATTCAGGGACAACTTGTATATCGTTCCCTTTTATAATTGCTCTGAACACGGTTTTGATTGCTCTGGCACAAATCTCTGAAACCCCTGTCTAAGTTTGAAAACGAAGTGCGTAAGTTCTAAAGTATGGGATGGACATTCTACTGCGACCGAGTAAGTCGAAATTTGAAGAAAGAATTAGAATTCTATATCTGGCTTACGAGGGTTGTACCACCATCGTTATGACTATCCTGCGGAAAATCGCCTCTATGGCGTGACGCCCCGACTATTTTTTTGTATTTTTGCACCCAGATATGGAAACAGAAAACAACGATTTATTTTCACGGCCGGTGCTTGATTTCGTCACCATCGTGGCCGAGTTTTGCAAGACGTTGGAAGGTTGCGCCGAAATGGAACGCCAGCGTTTCATAGACGTGATGCGCGGACTCCTGCCCATGATATACCTCAAGGCAACACTGCTGCCGCCCTTTCCCGAACAACCGGGCTACAACGAGCCTTGCGTAACGGAGGAGGACTATACCTTCGTACGTGGCAATGTCGCCGCCGTAATGCAGGAGCAGGACGATTATCTAGACACCTTCGTTGAGGATTTCAAATACTCTGACCAACCCGTACTGCGGACGATCAGCGAAGATTTGGCGGACATCTACCAAGCCTTGCGCGACTTCATTGAAGTGGTGCGCGCCGGTCATGAAGAAGCCGTGGGCGTAGCCCTGCACGAGGTGCAGGAGCAGTTCGGCAATTCATGGGGACAGAAAGTAGCCAACGCCCTCCGCGCACTCCACGATGCCCGCTTCGGTATCAAATACGAGTGACCCACGCCCACCCCAACAACAAGCCTTCTTATATACATCGCAACTCAATGACAGACAACTACACAGTGGGCAACCCTGTTCAGGAATTATTCGTCCAGACCGACAAGCATTTCCTCGAAAATTTGCCTCGTTTTCTCTACGAAGGTCCCATCGTGGTGGTACTCGGAGAGAAAGAAGCCGAGCGCGCCGTGGCACACTTGCGGACAGCACCCATGCTCGGAATAGACACCGAAACGCGACCATCCTTCCGCAAAGGCGAAACGCACAAAGTGGCGCTTCTCCAGATTGCCACTGAGGACATCTGCTTCCTCTTCCGCCTCTGCATGATGGGATTGCCCGACTGTCTCGCCGACCTCCTCGCTGACCCCAAGGTGACGAAAGTGGGACTCTCCCTGCGCGATGATTTCCTCATGCTCCGCCACCGCCGCGACTTTGAGCCAGCTGGCTATATCGAGCTTCAGCAGTATGCTACCGAAATGGGAATCAAAGACTTGAGTCTGCAAAAACTCTATGCCAACGTTTTCCACCAGCGCATCTCGAAGAACGCGCGCCTCACAAACTGGGAAGCCGACGCCCTCGGCGAATCGCAAAAGCGCTATGCCGCCACCGATGCTTACACCTGCATCCAGCTTTACCACCGCCTCCGCCACCTCCGTGAAACGGGCGCCTATCGCCTCATTGCCGCCGGCGGAACGACAGCCTATGCCGCGGTCTGAATACCACCACCCCTAATAAAGAAATCTTTCAGCAAAGCAAAGCGCGAGAGTAAATCTCCGCCACTCATACTATACACACATAAGCATGAAAACGATACAACTCCGAAGAGGCAAAGCCGCCAGTCTAAAACGCTTCCACCCGTGGATTTTCTCGGGAGCCATTGCCGCCATGGAGCCAGGCATAGAGGAAGGTGACGTGGTGCGCGTTGTCGACGAGGCCGACCAGTTCTTGGCCATCGGTCACTACGAACGCGGTTCTATTGCCGTGCGCGTCCTCTCTTTCACGCCTTGCGACATCAACGACTCCTTCTGGACGAACCGCCTCAGCGAAGCCTTCAAACTGCGCCGCGCCCTCGGACTTGTGGGCGAAAACGACAACGACATATTCCGCCTTGTCCATGGTGAAGGCGATCAGTTGCCTGGCCTTGTGATTGACGTCTATGGCGCCACGGCTGTCATGCAGGCCCACTCCGTCGGCATGCACGTCTGCCGCCAAGCGATAGCCCGCGCCCTGCTCGCCGCTTCAGAGGGGTACATCCGCAACGTCTACTACAAGTCGGAGACCACCCTCCCCTTCAAGGCTGCACTCGGACAGGAAAACAGTTTCCTCGCCGGGGAGGCTGACGACAATGTGGCGGCAGAATATGGTCTCAAATTCCACATCGACTGGCTCCGCGGACAAAAGACGGGATTCTTTGTAGACCAGCGCGAAAACCGCCGACTCCTCGAGCAATACGCCAAGGGACGCAACGTGCTCAATATGTTCTGCTACACGGGCGGATTCTCCGTCTATGCCATGCGCGGCGGCGCCCAGCTCGTCCATTCCGTCGACAGCAGTGCAAAGGCCATGGACCTCACCCGCGCCAACATCGCCCTCAATTTCCCCGACGATGCCCGCCACGAAGGTTTTGCCGAAGACGCATTCAAGTTTCTGGACCACATCGGCAAACGTCCCGAAGACCCTGTCTATGACCTCATCGTCCTCGACCCGCCCGCCTTTGCCAAGCACAAAGACGCCGTGCACAACGCCATCAAGGGCTACACACGCCTCAACGCCATAGCCTTCGAGAAAATCAAGAAGGGAGGCATTCTCTTCACCTTCTCCTGCTCGCAAGCTGTCAACAAGGAGCAGTTCCGCCTTGCCGTCTTCACCGCCGCCGCCCAAAGCGGTCGTCACGTGCGCATCCTCCATCAGCTCCACCAGCCTGCAGACCACCCCATCAACATCTATCATCCCGAAGGCGAATACCTTAAGGGTCTGGTGCTCTATGTGGAATAACAAATAGATTAACCATGCTGTCATTCCCCTGCGCCAAAATCAACATCGGACTCTACGTCGTCAGCAAGCGTCCAGACGGCTACCACAACCTCGAAACCGTCTTCTACCCCATCCCCCTGCAAGACGTACTCGAAACCAAGCCGCTCACAATGAGCAACGCCCCCTACGCGCTGCAAACGGTGGGCGCCCCCATTGCGGGCAACGCCGACGACAATCTTGTGGTGAAAGTCTACCGCGACCTCAAAGCAGAGTTCAATCTCCCCGCCCTCGACATCTACCTCCACAAGCGCATCCCCATGGGCGCTGGACTCGGCGGGGGCAGCAGCGACGCCGCCTATATGCTCAAGACGCTCAACGCCGACTTTGAGCTACAACTTTCGGACGACGAAATGGAGCGACGCATTGCCCGCTACGGCGCCGACTGCGCTTTCTTTATCCGCGAGCAGCCCTCGTTCGCCACAGGTATCGGCAACGAGCTTACGCCCATAGACCTCTCGCTCAAAGGATTCACGCTCGTACTCGTCAAGCCCTCTACCTTTGTCAGCACCCGCGAAGCCTATGCTGGTGTCGTGCCGCAACGCCCCGCCTGCGACCTCCGCGAAGCACTCGCCCAACCTGTCGACACCTGGCGCCACATCGTCAGCAACGACTTCGAGCGCAGTGTATTCCTCGCCCACCCCGAAATCGCCGCCATCAAGACCACGCTCTACGACATGGGCGCCGTCTACGCCGCCATGAGCGGCAGCGGCAGCACCGTCTTCGGTCTTTTCCGCCGCCCCGTCGAGGAGGCTGAAAAGGTATTCTCAGATTGTTTCGTTTTCCAGAAAGCGTTCCTCAGATGATTTGCTGGTTCTCAGGCACAGGCAACAGTCACGCCGTGGCTCACCTTTTGGCAGAAGCCACTTCCGACTGTCTGATGCCCCTCACTTTCTCCACCTCACCATCCATCAGTCTGTCACCGGGTGAACCGCTCGGGCTCGTCTTTCCTATTTATGGTTGGGACGCCCCTAACGTCGTGCGCCAATTTGTGGAAAACCTTTCCATCACCATTACGCCCACTTCCACCGCTGCATCCGAAGAAGACCAAACTGCCTCACCTTATATCTATATGGTGTGCACTTGCGGCGATGACATCGGGCTCACCCACCGTCTTATGGCACGCCGTCTGCACCGTCGCCCCCACCTCGGCGGTCAACTCACGCTGAACGCTGCGTGGTCGGTCGTCATGCCAAACACCTACACCGCCCTTCCCGGTTTCGACACCGATGCCGAAACCGTCGTGTCCGCAAAACTCGAAGCATTCCCAGCACGCGTAGCCCATATTGCCAGTCTCATTCTTCAGCGCGCCACAGGCATTGTCGATGTCCGCCCTGGCGCGCTCCCGTGGACAAAAAGCCATATTCTCGGCCCGCTTTTCCACGCCTTTCTCGTCACCGACAAGCGTCTGCACACCAACTCCGAATGCCTCGCCTGCCGCAGTTGTCAGCGCGTCTGTCCGGTAGGCAACATACGTCCAACAGCCGACGGCCGCCCCACATGGCAAGGTCACTGCACGGGGTGTCTCGCCTGCTACCACACCTGCCCCAACCACAGCCTCGCTTGCGGCCGTTTCACCCGAGGCAAGGGGCAGTATCGCTACCAGCCTTAACGTCCCCGTCCTTCATCCTTATTCCCTTTTTGCTACCCCGCCCTATCATTTTTCCACCGCGCTATCCTCTGTTCTGCAAAAAGTAAAAAAAATCACCCGCCCCAAAGGATAAATTTCGTATTTTTGCGGAAAAATAAGCGGGCAGGAGTTCCACATTCTTTTTTGACAAAACAAAAAGCTAAATAACGACGTATGAGTTTCAACATCCCCAAGACAGAACGCAAACGCGTAGTGATAGTAGGCGGAGGTTTCGGCGGTCTCAAGCTTGCCAATAAGCTTCGCAAGAGCGACTTCCAAGTCGTACTTGTCGACCGCAACAACTACCACCAATTCCCCCCGCTCATCTACCAGATTGCTTCGGCAGGCATCGAGCCCAGCTCCATATCTTTCCCCTTCCGCAAGATATTCCAGCGCCGTCGCAACTTCTACTACCGCATGGCCGAGGTGCGTTCTATCTTCCCCGAGCATAAAATCATCCAGACGTCTATCGGCAAAATCAAATACGACTATCTCGTCCTCGCCGCAGGTGCCACCACCAACTTCTTCGGCAACGACCACGTCGCTGAAGAGGCCATGCCCATGAAGACGCTTAGCGAAGCTATGGGTTTGCGCAACGCCCTGCTCGACAACTTCGAGCGCGCCCTCACTTGCGCCGGGGAACAGGAGCGTCAGGAACTCCTCAACATCGTCATCGTCGGCGGCGGAGCCACTGGTGTGGAAATCGCCGGTGCGCTCTCAGAGATGAAAAACTTCGTCCTCCCTAAGGACTACCCCGACTTGCCCTCCAGCCTCATGCACGTATACCTCATCGAAGCGGGTCCCCGCCTGCTCCCCGCCATGAAGCAGGAGTCATCGGCCAACGTCGAAAGATACCTCCGCTCCATGGGCGTCAACGTACTGCTCAACAAGATGGTGACCGACTACAAAGACCACCGCGTCATCCTCAAGGACGGCAGCAGCATTGCCACGCGCACCTTCATCTGGGTGAGCGGTATTTGCGCCCAGCCTGTTGGCAACCTTGACAAGTCCTTCCTCGGACGCGGCAACCGCATCAAAGTCAACGCCTTCAACCAGGTTGAGGGGCTTGACGGCGTCTTCAGCATCGGCGACCAGTGCATCATGCCCGAAGGCGACGCTGCATGGCCAGGCGGACACCCCCAGCTTGCACAGGTAGCCATCCAGCAAGGCAACCTCCTTGCCAGCAACCTCCGCCGCCTCGAACAAGGCAAGGCGCTCAAGCCCTTCCACTACCGCAACCTCGGCACTATGGCCACAGTGGGCCGCAACAAGGCGGTGGCTGAATTCAAAAAAGTGCGTATGGCTGGCTTCATGGCGTGGTTCATGTGGCTCATCGTACACCTCCGATCCATCCTCGGCGTGCGCAACAAGCTCATCGTCATGCTCAACTGGACTTGGAACTACTTCTCCTACGGCCAGTCGCTCCGCATGATAGTCTATGCCAAGAAAGCCAAAGAAGTCATTGAGCGCGAGCAGCGTCTCGCCTCCACCCACTGGGGCACCGACCTACTCAGCGAAGGCTCAGAGGACATGAGCGACCATTCTGCCGAAGCTTCCAAGTCGACAAAGTAACAAACAGACGCCATTCTCTCCGGCTCATCGTTCTTTCGATAGAGAGGAGAAGAAAAACAAGCCTCACCCAACCAACAATATATGTTCTCAGGAATAGTAGAAGAAACCGCCCGCGTCGTAGCCCTGCGCCGCGAGCAATCCAATCTCCACATCACGCTTACTTGCAGTTTCGCCTCCACCCTAACCATCGACCAGAGCGTGGCTCATAATGGTGTCTGCCTCACCGTCGTCAGTCGCGAGGGCGACAATTATACCGTCACCGCCATAGACGAAACCCTCCAGCGTAGCAACCTCGGCCAGCTTCAGGTGGGCGACGAAGTCAACCTGGAGCGTTCCATGCAACTCAACGAGCGTCTCGACGGTCACATCGTACAGGGGCATGTCGACGAAACAGCCGTTTGCACCGCCATTGCCGAAGCCGACGGCAGCACCATATTCACCTTCGAGTATCCCCTCGACCCCGTCATGGCGCGCAAGGGCTACTTCACCGTCGATAAGGGCAGCGTCACCGTCAACGGTGTCAGCCTCACGGTCTGCAATCCTACGGACAACACGTTCCAAGTGTGTATCATCCCCTACACGCTCGAACACACCAACTTCCACGCCATCCGCGTGGGCACTCGCGTCAACATCGAGTTCGACATCATCGGCAAATACATCAGCCGATTGTCACATTTCGCGTAGCTATGGGCTGCGCCAGAAATTTACTTTCTGAACTGCACCCTTTTTATGACTCCTCTGGCACAGATTTAAATAGCTCAGGCTCGGTGTTTAAAAAACTTGGCGAAAATTGCAAAAGCTATAGCTCAACTTCTCTTTTAATGGTTCGGAATGGTGAAACCATTTGCGCGTAGAACGTATCTTTGCACGTAGAACAGCAGCCCCCATTAATACATCTAAGAAAATATGGCACTCAAAAGCGACATCACAAAGCGCAACGCGTCCATCCGCAAATGGTTTACCATGCCACTTGTGGAAAATATGATAATCTGTTCAAGGATTCAGGAACAGATTCTGTAGTGGATTGTATTTATCTGTATCTACATAAATACCTTTCCGCATTCAGCAATATCGACATGAATACAGAAGAAGGCTGACACAGATAAACGAAGCCATAAAGTTTCTTTCTGAACCGCTTTTCAAAAGGAAGTGAGTCCGACATAAATAAAAAAGGTCAAAGCCCATCGGCGTCCGAAAAAAGACATTCAAGTTTTTTTCGGACGCCTTTTTTATTCGAATTTTCCACCCCGTTTTCTCTCGTTTTTCGCTCGGGCTAATTCAAAAAAGTCCTGAGCTAATTCAAAAAAGTGTCTTATACTGAAATAGGTAGACACATTAAAAACAAATAAAATGTATACCTA
>JAUNOO010000104.1 GCA_030531095.1 Bacteroidales bacterium | reverse complement strand
GACTAATTTCAAAAAGCTCAGGACTAATTTTTGATAGTCCGAGCGAAAAACCAGAGAAAACGGGATGGGAGATGCAAATAAAAAAAGGCGTCCGAAAAAAACTTGAATGTCTTTTTCGGACGCCGTTGGGCTTTTCCCTTTTTATTTATATCGGACTCACGTCCTATTGATTATCTGTCGCAATGACGACAAAATCTATTCCTGAATCCTTGAACAGATTATCATATTTCTCCACAACTGGCATGGTAAACCATTTGCGGATGGAGGCGGTGCGCTTTGTGATGTCGTTCTTTTCGGTCATATTTTCTTGGATGTATTAAAGGGGGTTGCTGTTCTGCTTGCAAAGATACGTTCAGCCCGCATAGGGGTTCACCATTCCGAACTATTAAAGGAGGGGGCGGGCTGCAAAAAAACGAACCGAGTTTGCTTCGAGAAAATCATTGTCCGTTCAGACTGCTAGTCACGATTTTGGGGAATTCCAAAAGAAAACGCGGTCGGGAAGTGGGCTACTTGAGGATTTTGGCGTACCTTTGTGGATATCATTACTCTTTACTTTCATCCGTCAGGGGCTCAAACCGCCAATGACCAACTAACACTTCCTACACATGAGACTACCATTAGAAAGAAACTGCGCCAAACTGAGAGCCGCTCTGTTCCTCTCGGTCTGCGCTCTTGGCGGCCTCGCCACGGCTTCGGCCAACACGCTGGAACCAAACGTCATTTACCACATTGTCAGCACGAGTACCTCCACCGCACTGACCAACAGCGAAAGCGGTTCGCTCAGCGCGACCGTCTCGCTCGCCGCAGAGAACGAGAGTTCGGCGGGGCAGGACTGGGTGCTGGTGCCTGCCTCGGACGATGACGACCGCGTCTTCATCCTCGTCAACCCTAACTACAACGTCGCCCTCGACATGGCGCTCGAACAGAAGGGCTCGCTCCTGCAATGGGTGTTCGACTCGGACAATGCCAACCAGCTTTTCCTCATCAAGGCGGTGGACGGCGTGGCTGATACTTACCAATTCTTCAACGCGTCGGACAGCACCTACGCCTTGGCGGCAAACGGCAGCAGCGTGGGCATGGGCAACGACCTGACAAGCACAAGTACCTATTTCAAGATGGTTGCGACCACCAAGTCGGTACCAGTGGGCGTAGTGGGCTACAACTACTACTTCTACCGCTACGGTACTACCCAGGTGCTCTCGAACCGCAAGAGTTCGGAGACGGACAGCCGCATCTACGCCGACGAATATGAGGCCGAGAACTACGGGCAGGTGTGGAAACTGATTCCCACGCCCGGAGTGAAGGTGCTCAACCGCAATATCCTCTACAACACCTACTACAAACTGGCCATAGACGTCGGCCTCAACGGTAACTGCAACCCGTTGCAGTGGACCGCCACGTCGTCCTCTGCCAGCAACAGCTACAACCAGGAAGTGACTTTCGTGGCGGTGGACGGTCTGGAAAACACTTACCAGCTCACCTATACGCGCAACAGCACAACCTATTATTTCTCAGCCGCTTCTGACGGAACGACAACGATGCTCACGTCGTCTGGCGGCTCAGACACTTACTTCACACTCGTCTATGCGGACGAACCGCCCCTGCCCCCGCAGAACGACTGGGAGAACGAGGAATTCTTTGAAGAAAACAAGGAGCCGGGCCACGCCACCTATATGCCCTACCCCACAACCGAGGCGCTAATGGCGGACGACCGCTTCGACACACCGTGGCTCGACCCGAACAGCGACTACGTGATGAGCCTCAACGGCATATGGCACCTCAACTATGTGGACAGTCCCGACGACCGCCCAGGTGAAGAGGACTTCTGGGGCGACAGTGTGGACGTTTCGGCTTGGGATACCATCAGTGTGCCCTCGTGTCTGGAAATGAAAGGCTACGGTGAGCCCTTATACATCAACGTGAACTACGCCTTCGCCGACAATCCGCCCTACATCGCAATGAAGAGCGGACTGACGAACTCGGTGGGTTCCTACCGCCGCGACTTCAGTCTGCCTTCCGACTGGAGCGACAAGCGCATTTTCCTCCACTTCGACGGTATCTACAGCGCCGCCTACGTGTGGGTCAACGGCGAATATGTGGGCTACACGCAAGGCTCGAACAACGACGCCGAATTTGACGTGACGGGCTACGTGCGCGACGGCAACAACAACGTGAGCGTGCAGGTATTCCGCTGGTGCGACGGCTCCTACCTCGAGGGGCAGGACATGTGGCACATGAGCGGCATCCATCGCGACGTCTATCTCTACGCCACACCGAAGACCTACATCCGCGACCACTACATCACGAGCACACTCGACGCGTCGACCGGTTACACTTCGGGCGAAATGAACGTGGCTGTGACGGTGAACAACCGCAGTGGCGAATCGACGACGAAGACTGTGGTGGCAACGCTGCTGGCACCCGACGGCACGACCGTGGGCACGCAGAGGACCGAATTTGACTTCGCGACGCACAGCGACAGCACGGAAATGACGCTCGACCTGACCTTCTCTGGCTTGAGCAATCTGCAGCCGTGGACGGCAGAGACGCCGAACCTCTACACCGTGATGCTCTCGCAGCGCAATGCCGACGGCACGGAGGAAGAGGCTTTTGCCACAAAATATGGTTTCCGCCACATCGCAATCGACAACGGCAAGGTCTACATCAACGGCCAAGCCATAATCTTCAAAGGGGTCAACGCACAAGACACGCACCCCCTCTACGGCCGCAGCATTGACGTGCCGACGATGCTCAAAGACATACAGATGATGAAGCAGGCCAACATGAACATCATCCGCACGAGCCACTATCCGCGACAGGCCAAGATGAACGCCATGTTCGACTACTTCGGACTCTACTGTATGGACGAGGCGGACGTGGAATGCCACTACAACTGGGAAGACCAAGGCTCATCGGGCATCACGTTCCAGCAATCGTGGCAGCCGCAATACATCGACCGCACGGTGCGCATGGTGTACCGCGACCGCAACTTCCCCTCCATCATCTTCTGGAGCCTCGGTAACGAGAGCAACTGCGGTCTCAACTTCTACGCCACCTTTGCCGCCACCCGCGCACTCGACCCGCGCATCATCCACTACGAAGGTGCTACCCGCAACAGCGACGATACGCCTACCGAACTCTGCAGCGTGATGTATCCAAGCATCTCCAACGTGCAGACGTATGCCAACGGCAACACGCGCAACCAGCCCTACTTCATGTGCGAATACGCCCACGCTATGGGTAATGCCGTGGGCAACCTCAAGGAGTACTGGGACATCATCGAAAGCAGCACCCACGGTCTCGGCGGATGCATCTGGGACTGGGTGGACCAGTCCATCTACGACGCCGCCGACATCGCTGCCGGCACACTCACTGCCAACGGCTATCCCAAATTCCGCACGGGTTTCGACTACGACGGCCCGCACCAGTACAACTTCGTGAACAATGGTCTCATCACGGCAGACCGCGCCTGGTCGTCGGAGCTGACGGAGGTGAAGAAGGTTTACCAATATGCCAAGTTCACCAACTTCGACAGCGACACGAAGACGCTCTCCCTCGAAAACTGGTACGACTTCACCTACCTCGACGAGTTCGACCTGAAGTACACAGTGCTTCTTGACGGCAAAGAGGTGGAGACGGGTACGTTAGAAGTGCCCTCCATTGCTCCCGACGGGAAAGGAACTGTCAATATCCCCTACTCCACTAAGGCTGAGACGGGCGTAGAAATGCTGCTCAACGTAGAGCTCTGCCTGAAGGAGGACAAGAGTTGGGCGGACGCCGGCTATGCCATTGCCGCCGAGCAGTTCACCATCGAAGACCGCGCCGAGACCCTCGCCGAGGTGGAGAAGGGCACACAACCCCTCACGATGGCCAAGGCTACCCTGAACACGACAATCTCGAACGACAACATCACGATGCGCTTCACGAACAGCGGCTACGTATCGGTCTGGACCGCCAAAGGCGTGCCGTGCGTGACGTCATCCTCCTACGGTCCCAACTACAGCAACTTCCGCTGGGTGGAGAACGACAACACCTACCTGCCCTACAACGGCAACGCCGACACGAGCAACGGCATCGAATCGTCTTCGGTCGAATACGAAATGGCGAGCGACAGTTCGACGGTGAAGGTGACGGTGACGGGCACGGGAACGAAGTGCAACTACGTCTTTGTCTATACCATCTACAACACGGGTGTCGTTGACCTCGAAGCGACCTACACGCCGCAGACCAGCGACCTGACCCGTATCGGTCTGCAGATGGGCTTCCCCGACGAATATTCCGACGTCAGCTACTACGCCCGCGGTCCGTGGTCGAACTACATCGACCGCTACACGGGTTCGTTCTATGGCCGTTACACAACGACTGTGGCAGATATGTTTGAACCTCTGCCCCACCCGCAGAGCTGCGGCAACCACGAAGGACTGCGCGAACTGGAGATGGTAGACCCGTCGACCGGCGAGGGCTACAAGATTGAGACTGAGGGCAACGTGGCATTCTCTCTGCTCTACTACACTGACGCGACGCTCCTCAACACGAGTCACCCGTGGGAACTCTCGACCACAAGAAGCCGCATCTATGCCCACTTCGACTATATGCAGAAGGGCCTCGGCAACGGCAGTTGCGGTACCAACACGGGTACGCTGACGCAATACCAGCTCCCCTCGAGCGGCAGCTATTCCTACAAGCTCCGCTTCACGCCGCTCACCGACGAGCTGACGGCTATCAAGAACGTGACGGGCTCACCCGACGGCTTCCTCATCCGCCACAACGCGTCGTCCAACACGGTGAACATTTCGGGCGACATCAAGCCGGGCACGACCTTTGCCCTCTACGACATGGGCGGTTCGAGACTGGCAGCGACTTCCGTCACGACAGCCACAAGCAACGTATCACTCAGCACGGCTGACCTGCCCCACGGCTCCTACGTCGTATTGGTGAAGAGTCCTTCGGGCAACCGCACGCACAAGTTTGCGAAATAGTAACGGAAAACTATAAAAATAGGACGTATCAGAAAATGATGCGTCCTATTTTTATGCGCTGAGCGCGTAATACTTTTATGAGTACGGTCACGCCGAAAAGACGGACCGATTTTTGATAAGGGTCAAATATCCCCAAATTCGGCGTAGGGATTCCAGACGGATTGAGGGCTGACTTTTCCGGAGGGGAGGAATACCACGCCCTCAGCCTCAAGCAGTTGGCGCTGCTCTGTCCAACCCGGTGCGAGCCGCCCCTGCGAGTTGACGACCCGCCACGCTGGAATGTTTTGCCCACTGGGCGTGAGCGACATGGCACGCCCCACCAAACGGGCGTGACTAGGGTAGCCGAGCAGTCGGGCAAGAAGACCATACGAAGCCACCTTGCCCGACGGGATTTGCCGAACCAGTTCGTAGACCTCCGCGCTGAAACTGCTGGTGTCAGGGTGACCGGGTCTTTCTGTGGATTGGTAGTTTGTCATTACTGTGCAGTTTTGGCGGCCTCCCAGCCGAGGATGGCGCTTTTGCGCTCAGCGCCCCAGTGGTAATTGCCGAATTCGCCAGTAGATTTTATCACACGGTGACACGGAATGAGGAACGCCACCGGATTGTCGCCAACGGCAGTGCCTACGGCGCGGCAAGCTTTCGGACTGCCGATGCTTGCAGACACATTGCTGTAGGTAGTCATTGCGCCCATCGGTATTTTCAGCAGGGCTTCCCACACCTTCAACTGAAACGCTGTGCCTTTCAGATGCAACTTCACCGCTGCGGGCGTGCTCCAGTCTTGTGCAAACAAGGCGAGGGCGCTTCGCTGAATATCATCCTCCGCCTCACTGAATTGGGCATTGGGAAAGCGGTGGCAAATGACGCGAACTGCCTCCGCGCGGTCTGCAGCCACCAACCTGCCCCCAACAGACGGACTGCTGGTGAGGAACTCCAGACCGCAAACACCTTTTGGAGTAGAGGCAATGATGATGTCACCGAAGGGCGTTGCCGAAAAACTGTAGTTAATCTTCAGGTTCTCGCCGCCGTTCTTGTATTCACCAGGCGTCATGCCCTCGACACTGACAAACAGGTCGTGCAGGCGACCAGTGGAGGAGAGCCCCGTCTCATAAGCGGCGTCGAAGAGCGATGCACGGGTCTCTGTCAAAATCCGCTTGGCGTATTCTGCATTGAGGAATTGCAGAAAATGTTTTGGCGTGACGCCTGCCCACTCGCGGAATGTGCGCTGGAAGTGGAATGGGCTCATGTGTACAGCATCCGCCACCTCCTCAAGCCGAGGCTGCTTGCGGCGGTTTTCGCTGATGAAGCGGATGGCCTGCGCGACGCGTTCGTAGTTTGTTTCCTCTTGATTCTTCATTTGCGTTTCGGCTTGGGGGCAAGGTCTTTCAGTTCAGGTATAGCTCCACCGGCAACTGCCCAAATGTAGAGACTGGCGACGGAACAGTAGGGCGAGTAACGACGGCGGTATTTCTCAAACAGCGGTCGGTCGATTTTGCGGTGATGATGTATCATGCGAAGCCCGCGTACAATTGCCAAATCGCCGAAACTCAAAATATCGGGCCGCTGCATGGAGAACAACATCAACATTTCGGCACTCCACACGCCAATGCCCCTGAGCTGCGAAAGGCGTTGGCAGACTTCCTCGTCGGTCATGTCATGAAGTGCGGCTACATCAAATTCGCCCGACAAGACTTGTTGGGCAATGGTCTTGATATATGCCACTTTTCGGAACGAGAGTCCCACCGACTGGAGTTCTTCGTCAGTCAGTGCGGCGATGTTTTTGGGCGTCACCTCGCCGACTTTCTCCACCACCTTCTGCCAGATTGTTTCGTGCGCTTTAGTGGAAATCTGTTGCCCCACAATGCTGTGGACAAGAGCGGCAAAGAGGTCGGGAATAACTCGCCTTTTCACCACACCGATGCGGTCGATGACCGCCGCCATTCGTTTGTCCTTGGCGCGCAAGTAGTCTATCGCCTCCTGGTTGTATTCAAAGTATTGTTCAGTCATTGATAATGGCGGCATTGCTATCGGCAGGAGCTTCGGCGCGTTGACTATCTGTGTATTCGCGCACGATATGCCCCACCGAAATGCGGTAGTTTTTGAAAAGTTTGTCGTGCCCCTCCTTCTGGCTCGCGCGGTGGTTCATCTGATTGCGCCAACCCGACGCCGCTTCCTCGCTCTCCCAAAAGGACAACGACAGAAATTTGCCGGGCGTGCTGACACTCTCAAAGCGCTCCACACTGATGAAGCCAGGCATTTTCTGAAGATAGTCCTTCAGCATGGCGCCCAACTCAAAATATCTGGCTTTCCCTTCCGCGGTCGGGGTCACTTCAAAGATTACGGCAATCTTGTTCGTCCCGTTTTTCATATTCTGAAACTTATGATATGGCGATTTTCTTTTATACCGCAAAAATACAACGCGAAACGAAAACCGCCGACCCGATTCTTGCTATTTTTGAGAAATGCGGCGGTGCGAGCCGTACAGTGTCTTATACTGAAATAGGTAGACACATTATAAACAAATAAAATGTATACCTA
>JAUNOO010000103.1 GCA_030531095.1 Bacteroidales bacterium | reverse complement strand
AAAAAGCTCAGGACTAGTTTAAAAAAGCTCAGGACTAATTTTTTATAGCTCAGGACAAGGTTCTGTTTGCTCTGACGAGCGTTTCGGAAGCCCCTGTCCAAGCTTGAAAACGAAACAAGGGAGTCGGTAGGAGAGCACGCGTTTTCCCCATTCCTCTTCTGCTGCCCCCTGAAATAGTAAATCTGTGGCGTAAAACCGTAATTATGTTGTAGCATCATGACGACATTGGAAAAATACATTTGGGTGGTCAACGTCCTCAATAAGGCGGGTGACCGCGGACTGTCGCTGAAGGAACTGAGCGAGGCGTGGAGCCGCAATGTGGAGATGAGCCGCGGCGAGCGTTTGTCGCGCCAGACGTTCGACCGCTGGAAGGGCAACATCCTGATGACCTTTGGCGTGGACATCGACTGCCGCCTGCGCGGGGGATACCGCTATTATATAAAGAACCCCGACACGCTGAGGAAAGGCGGGCTGTGCGGGTGGCTGCTCGACACCTATTCCACCGCCAACACCCTGTCCCACAATATGGGGCTGAAAAATCGCATTCTCGTGGAGAAGACGCCCTCCAGCCACGACTTCCTGACGGACATCATCGACATCATGAAGGAAAACAGGGTGATGAACTTGACCTACAAGAACTTCTGGAGCCGTAAGCCACACACGTTTGCCGTCGCCCCCTACTGCCTGAAGATGTGCCAGAGGCGCTGGTATCTCCTGGCGTTGAGCATCGAGGAGGCGCGCGTCAGAATCTATGCCCTCGACCGCATGGAACGTGTGGAGATGACGGCGGAAGCGTTCTCACTTCCAGCCGATTTCGACGCCGAGACCTATTTCGCCACCTTCTTCGGCGTGGTGCTCGACGAGAGTGTGCCGGTGGAGCGCATCGTCCTGCGCGCAGACAGTAGCCATCAGCACTATCTGCGCACATTGCCCCTCCACGAGTCGCAGCGCGAAATCAATACGTGCGACGACTACGCGGATTTTGAACTCACCCTCCGCCCCACCTACGATTTCTGTATGGAGCTGCTCCGCGTGGGCGGTATGATAGAGGTGTTGGAACCGAAATCGCTCCGCCACGCCATGCACGAGTGGGTGAAGGACTTGTGGGAAATGTATAAAAACGACTGAATGGAAAAACTATGGAAAATTTTGCAGCCATCGACTTTGAAACTGCCAACCAGTGCCGCAGCAGCGTGTGCAGTGTCGGCGTCGTAGTGGTGCGGGGCGGTCAGATAGCCGACACGTTCTACAGTCTCATCTATCCCCGTCCCGCCTTTTTCACCTACTGGACCACCCAGGTTCACGGACTGACCATGCGCGATGTCAAGAACGCGCCGCTCTTTCCCGAGGTGTGGGAAAAGGTAGCGCCCATGATAGCCGGTCTTCCGCTCGTGGCGCACAACAGTCCTTTCGACGAGGGGTGTCTGAAGGCGGTCTTCAGCGAATACGGCATGGACTATCCCGCCTATCGTTTCCACTGCACCTGCCGTGCCTCCCGCCGCCGTTTGCGCGGCGTCCTGCCCAACCACCAACTCCAGACCGTGGCGGCATATTGCGGTTACGACCTCACCAACCACCACCACGCCCTTGCCGATGCCGAGGCGTGCGCGTGGATTGCGCGGAAAATTCTTCTGGTGGAGTAGAAAAACGGACAATTCTGTTAAGTCTTTGTAATACAGCCAGCTATCTAAGATTTGAGAGTTTGCAAAAACTTTGCAATGTCAAATGCCAACAAATTGCAAAGTGAAAAATTTGGTATTTTGGAAGAACTTTCACACCTTTGTACATCAACAACATTATTATCGGCAAAGGTTATTGCATAAGAATAGTCATATTATCACCAAACTTTTATCAAAACTCTAAAATCTGGTATCCATGGAAATTAAAGTTTATACTCGTAAAAATTCAAGCGTAAACTTCCTGCGCAAACGGATTATTTGTAGGTTCTTTGCAGAAAAAGATACCCCCCGTTATGTGATAAATTAAGTGACACCCCGTCGTCTTCCATTTCAGTAAGAACCCCAAGCAAAAGCAACTCAGCCATGAAACTCTCCATCAAGACCCTTTGCCTTTGCGGGCTGTTGTTTGTACCGTCTGTTGTTTCGGCGATAGATAGGGACAGCCTTTACATCGCGCAGTTTGTGCAGAATTCCTTTACGCGATATGGCGTCAGGAACGCCCTCGTGACTGTCATGGATTCGACGGGTCACGTCATCGACACTCTGCGCACAGAACCAGGAAACGGCAGTCATGATGCACAAGTGTGGACGCTGAATGTGCCGCGCCGGCCTGCCAAATTCCGCATCAGAGTGGAGCATCCCGACTATGTGACCGGCGAAATGACGGTGGAGATGAAGCATCCGGCACGCCTCAATTCGTATCGCTTACCCGATATGCTTCTCGAACGCAATTTTGAGGAAAAGGAAGTGGCTCTCGGCGAGGCGACAGTCACTGCTACCCGCGTGAAACTCTACCACAAAGGCGACACGATAGTCGTGGACGCGAGGGCGTTCAAACTCTCAGAAGGCTCAATGCTGGAGTCGCTCGTGCAGAGCGTGCCGGGCTGCGAACTTCGCGAAAACGGCGACATCTACATGAACGGCCGCAAGGTGGACTACCTGACGCTCAACGGCAAAGAATTCTTCAAGGGCGACAACCGCATCATGCTCGACAACCTGCCTTACTACACCGTCGACAAACTGCAATTCTTCAACCAACGCAGTGAGCGCAGCGAGATGTTGGGCGTGGACTTGGAACGCCCCGACTATGTGATGAACGTCAAACTGAAAAAGGAATACAGCATCGGCTATCTGGGCAACGTGGAAGCTGGTGCTGGCACAGAAGAGCGCTGGATGGGGCGCGCGTTTGCCCTGCGCTTCACCGACAATTCCCGACTGTCGCTCTACGTCAACGCCAACAACGTCAACAACACGCGCACCCCAGGCGAGAATGGCGGATGGGGAGAGCAGAACAATCCTGTAGGTGACACCGACACCTACAATCTGGGTGGCGAATGGCTGACGGACGACAAGATGGGGCGATACAAGGACGTGCTGAAAGCCAAACTGCAATGGAACAAGGCGAAGAACGAGGAGCGCACCGCCTCGCAGCAGTTCCTTCAGGACGGCGACGTCTTCGGCTACGGCAACAGCGTGTCGACCGACCGCAACTTCTCCCTCAACGCCGACAATCACCTCGCGCTCAAGCGCATTGGTCTCGTGTCCGACTCGCGCTTCGCGTATGCCAATTTCGACAAGGACGCAACCACGCGCAGTGCCCTGCTCTCGGCACAGCAGGAGGAGGGCACACTCCAAGTTCTGGACAGCATTTTCAGTGCGAACCGGAGCAGCGAAATGACACGCTTGCTCGTCAACAGCGTGAGTGACGTTGCCACTGCCAGCGGTCATGAATGGACCGCCGAACAGAAGTTCAGCTACGACACGGAACTTCCGTGGGGCGACTACTTCGCACTGGGCGCCGAGGGGACGTGGAATGGCAAAAAGGAGAACGGCAACAGCGACTACTGGCTGAAGTATGCCAACGGGGAAACGCCGGACGACATCCAGCAGCGGCTCACCAAAGCCTCGTCGCGCTCCTACAAATTGCACTTCAATGCCCACTATACCATACACTTCCTGACGGGCTGGAACCTGAGTTTCGACGTCGCCCACAATCATCAGCACAGCAATAAGGAGAACGACCTCTACCGTCTGGACTGGGCGGAAAATTCAGACACAGACAACCTGCTGCCGTCGGTGACCGACTACCTCAGTCTGCGCGACGACGCCAACAGTCCCCACAACGTCAGCACCCAGCGCGAAGAGCACGTCTCGACGATGTTGTCCCGCACGCATGTTGACCGTCAGCGTGGACGCTTCGTCCTATTCTCCGCTGAGTTGGACGCCTGCTATGCCAATCAGGACGGCGTCTTCTCGCGCGGCGAACGCACCGTCGGACTTTCCGACCACCGCTGGCTGTTCAACCCCACAGTGAATTTCGAATACGAAACGCGCAACTGGCGTGACCGGTACGCCTTCCACTACGAAACAAAGATGCAGGCGCCAAACTTGTTGCAGACCGCAGACCTCACCGACACCTCCAATCCGCTTGCCATACAAAACGGTAATCCCGATTTGCGTCCGAGCACGAACCACATGTTCTCGCTCCACTACAACACGCGCTTCACCTCAAATGGCAAATACGGATACCTAGTGGCGCACTCTGAATTTTCTATTATGCAGAACCTCGTCGCCATGAACGCCGCGTACAACACGAATACCGGTGCCTACACCTATACGCCCGTCAACGTCAACGGCAACTGGAACACCTACAGCAGTTTGGACTTTTCAAACTACCCGACAAAGGACGGCAGGCTGAACATGAAGACCAAAACTACTTACAGCTACATTCACAGTGTAGACATGAAGGACAACGCCAGAAGCACGGTCGCACAGCACGTCGTAGGGCAAAACCTGAAGTTTGAATACAAGCGCAGCATCTTCACCATCGCACTCCTGGGCGGCATATCGTGGAACGGCATGCGGACGGCAGGCACTGACGACATCAACATTTTCAACTTCAACTATGGGGCAATCCTGCAGGCCAACTTGCCACTGAAAATACGTTTCTCCACCGACATCAAAATGTACAGCCGCCGCGGCTATACCGATGCCTCATTGTGTACCGACGACCTGTTGTGGAATGCCCAAATGGAGCGCCCCTTCTGCCGCGGCAGACTGCTCGTCTCCGCCCGCACCTTCGACCTTCTCCACCAGATTTCGTCCACCCACACCACCTACAACTCCCAGGCGCGCACCGAGACGTGGCAACTCAGTCTCCCGTCCTATTTCATGATTAGCCTACAGGTCAAGTTCAACAAAAATCCGAAGAAACAAATAGAATAAGAAACGCTTCGCTCATTTCTGACGGCTTCCTTGCATTGAATTAGCGTTTCCTAAAGGTATTTTCTTGTCAAAAATACCTGATTCTTAATTATTATCTGTATTTTTGCTACGTTTTAATATGCCATTAAAATGTAGCAACATGAAATTAAAAAGAGAAATAAGGATATTGGGCAGGACGATTGGGATAGAGCCTCGTGCCAAGAACGAGCTGAGAGGTGTCACAGTCGGCGAGAAACTATCGTACCGCTTCTACGACGGCACATACCAAGGTATGCCTCTGCTGTTCGTGGAACCCAAGAAAGGCAATCCCACTCCGCGTGAGTGCTACATCACGGGTAAGCGGCTGACCGAAGTGTTAGGTCTGCCTGCGGTGTTCATTCTTGCACCCGGTCCTACCTACGAGCGTCAGCGGCTGATGGACAAGGGGGTCTATTTCATCATGTCCGAATGGTATGCCCACCTGCCCATGATTGTGGCAATGGAGAAGACCGTCAACAGGAAGAAAGCGGAGATGCTGACACCTGTGGCTCAATATCTCTTGCTCTATCACCTGCAGGTTGGTAGTCTTGAAGGCTTGTCCGCAAGGGAAATAAAACCTTTGGTTCCGTATTCCTACGAAAGTATCACATTGGGTATCACCTGCCTTGAGGATGTCGGACTGTGCCAAAAGATACAGAACGGACAGCGCAGCAAGGTGATACACTTCGGGCAAAAGGGAAGGGAGTTGTGGGACGAGGCGCAAAACGTTTTGTTGTCGCCAGTGGAGAACCGCATCTATTGCGATGACATACGCCTTGACCAGGACTATCCTGTGTGCGGCATCAACGCCCTGGCACACTACACCATGCTCAATCCTGACAGGGAGCGGATGATAATGATGACCGGAAAGGAATACCGTGCCGTCAAGTCGGCTGATGCCATTGACAATCCCAATATCTATGACGGCAATATCATCATAGAAGTATGGAAGTATCCCGTTGTCTGCACCATAGACAACAAAAGCGGGTGGGTTGACCGTCTCTCCCTTGTCTTGTCATTGAGGGAGGACGAAGACCCGAGAGTGGAAAAGGAAGTAGAGCGTATAATCAGTGAATTGAAGTGGACGGATTAGACAAGTTCCGCGAGGCATTTGCGGAATATTCAGACAACTATGTGGTGATAGGCGGAACGGCTTGTGACATCACCATGACCAATACCGTGGTGCGCCCCCGTGCCACCCACGACATCGATATGATCGTCATCGTAGAGAACATGACAGAGGCTTTCGCCAACCGCTTCTGGCAGTTCGTGCATGAGGCAGGCTATCGTCCGGAAAAGCGGAAACAGGTGGACGGCGAGCCTCCCAAGTATGAGATGTACCGTTTCCTTGACGGCAAGGAGGGCTATCCGGAGATGATAGAGTTGCTGTCACGGCATCCTGATGCGTTGGGCGAACCCCAAGGACTTGTCATTGAGCCTATCCCTACCGACGAGGACGTTTCTAGCCTCAGTGCCATCATCATGGACGATGACTACTACCATTTTACCATAGCGCACAGCCGACTTACAGACGACATACGCCATGCCGATTCGGTTGCCCTGATAGCACTGAAGGCAAGAGCCTATCTCAATCTCCTTGCTGACAAGCGGGAAGGCAGGCATGTGAATTCCAAGGACATTAAGAAGCACCGCTCGGATGTGTTGAAGAATGTGGTCATCATGACTGAAGACAACATAGAGGCGCCGACTTCTATTGTGAAATGTATAAAGGAGTTTGTCGCCGCTATCAGAGCCGACTGGGGTACACTCGCCTCACCTCTGTCAAAGTCCATTGGTCAAGACGAAGATTTTGTGAACGGACTTTTGGATCAGCTGAACGAATTATTTGTAGAAGCATGACAAAGTACAAAGATGAAGATACAATATGCATCCGACCTGCACTTGGAATTTGCCGATAACTGGCGGTATCTCAAAGCCCGACCTTTGGAGGTGGCGGGAGACGTCCTGTTGCTTGCCGGCGACATCGGTTATCTCGGCGATGACAATTACTCCAAGCATCCCTTCTGGGACTGGGCATCAGAAAACTACAAGGAGGTGCACTGCTGCATGGGCAACCATGAGTTCTACAAATACTATGATGTGGCAACGCTGCCCGACGGCTATCGCATGGAGATACGCCCCAATGTGTTCAGCCATTATAACGGCATTGTACAACTTGACGGTACGGACATCATCCTGTCCACCCTATGGGCTAAGATTCCGTTAGAGGACGCATACATTACCGAGCAAGTGGTAAGTGATTTCCGCCGTATATTATATGAAAGTGCACTGATGACCTTTGCGGAGTTCAATGCCGAACACGAGCGCTGCCTGACGTTCATCAAGAATGCGGTGGCTCAGTCAAAGGCAGCCCGCAAGATTGTTGTCACCCACCATGTGCCTTCATTCCGTATGCTCCATCCCAAGTTCAAGGGTAGCAAGGCAAACGGCGCGTTCATCGTAGAACTGGAGGACTATATCGCCGGCAGCGGCATTGACTATTGGATATACGGGCACTCGCACAGTAACATCAATGCCCAAATAGGCAATACGCAATGTCTGTCCAACCAGTTGGGGTATGTATTCTCCAATGAGCATCATGACTTCTCCCATGATAAGTTTCTGACCATATAGTCAGCCACATAAAAAAGTGAAGGGAACGATATACCTGTTGTCCTCATGCAAATTATTGGCACATAAATGGGCTAT
>JAUNOO010000102.1 GCA_030531095.1 Bacteroidales bacterium | reverse complement strand
GTTGCTCAGAAACTTATAAAGATTGTTAAACTGAAGTGCTGCGGAATTTAGGTGTTTCTGAATTCAGGAACAGATTGTCAGATTTCTCCACAAGTGGCATGGTAAACCATTCGCGGAGGGATGCGGTGCGCTTTATGATGTTGTTTTTTCTGGTCATATTTTCTTGGATGTATTGAAGGGGGCTGCTGTTCTGTTTGCAAAGATACGTGCTGCGCGCAAAGGGGTTCACCATTCTGAACTATTGAAAGAGGGCGAAGACTGAACAAATGTTATAGGAGAAGGACTTGGCTGGAAAAAATTTATTCGATATTTTTGTAAGAGAGGAACGACTGCTCAAAGAAGCGGCGGTTTTTCGTAACTCATAGAAAACCAAATTGTTGATGGCGGAAATCGGGCGGAGTTGAGTTGTTCTGTCCGTACCACGGTGAGGTCTTCCTCAAGTTTTTTTGAAAAAAAGTTCGGTTCCGGGTGTCACAAATCGGGGAGCAGTGCGTTATATAGATAGAAGGGCGGGAAAAACCGTCTGTTTGCGCAAACAGTCCCCCGCGGTTTCCAGCTTACCAAACAATCCCCCTCATGAGCCCCAAAGTATTTCAAGACAAATACCTGACGCTTACGCCACAGCTCTACAGCGTGGCGCTCAACATCCTCCACAACGCCCAGGACGCGGAGGATGCCGTGCAGGAGACGTTCATGAAAGTGTGGGCTCAGGCTGACAGGGTGGAGCAAATGGAAAAGCCGAAGGCGTTCTTCGCCACCGTCCTCCGAAATGTCTGTATGGATACGCTCCGCGAACGGCAGCACACAGTCGACGAGGAAGTTACCGACGACATCGCCCCGCCTGAGGCGGAAGAACCGCAGGTTGGCGAGCCCAGCTTCGTACGGCGTCTGCTCGGGGTGCTGAACCCGAAGGCGAGAAAGGTCGTCACGCTGAGGCACATTGGCGAATACTCCATGCAGGACATCGCCCAGCTGACTGGCGACTCGGAAGTGAACATTCGCGCAGTGCTCAGCCGCGCCCGCCAGAAGCTCCGGCAGGAATACCTGAAGGCTATGGACGCCCCGTCCGATTAGCCACCGCCGAAAACTGGGAAATATCGGCACTCACATCGCCCCCCTCAAACAAAATCATCAATAATTTCAAAAAAACGATTGCACAATGACCAAAGAACATGCTGCACAACTGTTGGAACGATTCTATGCCGGCACGACGACTGTCGACGAGGAGCGCGCCCTGCGTGAGTTTCTCACGTCGGAGGCCTGCGCCGAGGCATGGAGAGCCGACCGCGAAGTGGTGCTCGCCATGTCCACGCCCGTAGAGGCGGAAGTGCCTGAGGGGTTGGAAGCCCGCATTGCAGCCCGTCTGCGTCCGCGCCGCCGTCCGCACTTCTTCCTCGCGCACCGGTTTTCGGCTGTGACGGGTATTGTCGCTGCAGCGGCGGCCATCTTCGTCTGCATCTACGTATGGCACAGACCGTCGCCGACCGTGTATGCCGACACGTGCACAACACCACAACAAGCTGCCGTAGAGGTATGCAACACCCTCATCTACGTGTCTGAAAACCTGTCAATGGGGCTCGAGGCGGAAGATGAACTCGGAGGACCTTGTCCCTGACGGCGGGTGGATGCGCCATGACGGACGTATTCTTTCTCAGGAGCCGGAGTAATGGACGTGAAGAGCTTTTGTTGTCTTTCCTCTCTGTTTCATATAGGACAACGCAACGGTAACTTTTCAACGCATTTGTTTATTTTTCCTCTCTGGCCTTCGCGCACCATTGCGCCGGCTCCTTAAACCATGAACAAACCTACAAGAAACCAAAACATAATGGTCACATGAAAACCTGTCTGACAATATTGATTGCGAGCGTCTTCTGCCTCCTGGGCCTGCCCGTGGCAGCCGCTCCCGAGCGGACGCCCGAAATGGCCACCATCGTGGCGGGCAGCGACGTGAAGGTCTACTACTCCTTCGACCATTACGCCGACAACGCGAAGGTGAAGCGCACGTTCGTCTCGGGCGACATGCTCAAGGCGGCTGTGGGGTCGAGCGTACTGCAGTCGTCGGCGTGGGACGTCTCGACCGTGGCGTCGCGCCTGACGAGCCTCCTGAGCCTCCACACGCACAGCGTATCGACCACAAAACTGGTGCGGAAAGACCTTGAACGTGTCAGTGCAAAGCGCGACTACGAGCGCGTCATGCACTCCACGTGGGACGACAAGGAACTGATTGTCTTCTGCCACCGCGGGCATGGCAAGAACATCGAAGAGCTGCTCGTCTTCAAGTTTCGCGACAACTACTGCTCGCGCGTCATCCAGATGACGGGCAAACTGCGCATCAGCGACATCACCAATATCCTCAAGCTGAGCGACGAGTAAGGACTCCTCATTTCCCTCTCTTCCCAAAGCTACCCTGAAACCTCACACCTGGCCTGCACCGTGCCGCCCTTAATCGCTCACCCATCGGGCGGAATCGCTGAGGCCGAAACGCAATACATCAACCATCATGAGAACGCTCTACTCCTTCCTCCTCATCCTCCTCGCCACCCTCGGCACAGCCATGCCCTGCGCTGCCGACGAAGTGCATTTCGTTTCGGGCGAGGACTACCAGATTCGGTGCATCCTCTGGCCCGACGGCTGTGTGACGCCTTCCGCCACCAACGACAAGGCTCTCGTCTACTCGCGCGTGGCTACGGACAACAACTGGTGGACCATCACTTGCGAAAAGGAGGGTGTCTACGTCATCCGCAACGCCTCGAACGGCCGCTACTTTACCTACGACGGCGAGCGCACCGACGACCGCCGCTACATGTACCTCAGTACGACCGACCACGGCGACGCTTCCCGCTGGAGCGTCTATGTGTCGGCGGCAGGTCTGGGCGTCCGCAACCTCTATCGGCGCGCCCACTACCTCGACGTGCGCAAGGACTTCTACATCGTGGGCACGTACAGCGGCCATACCGACATGCTCTCCGATAACGAGCGCTTCTTCCTCGTCAACCGCAAGGGCGAGGTGGTGACCCACTTCGACCAGAGTTTCATCAATCTGCCCGACGACTGCTTTGAGGGCCGCAAGCGCAAGGCACCGACGTTGGCAGGCCGAATCGACGCGCTCAAGAAGGCTGGCACAAAGGCTGCCGCCCAATCGACGCCCGCCAACACTTCCACGCGTGCCGTCGTGCAGGCTTCGGCACTCAACTTCACCGTCGACGGCCGCCGTCCCGTCTACGACAGCCGCAGCCAGTTGTACTACTGCGCCGTTTCCGACCCCGGAGAGGGCAATGACGTCGTAGCACGCATGGCGGTGGAGAACGCCGAAAAGGGCGACCTCTACATCGACGGCAAAGTGGCTTCGCGCAAAGGTAAATGCCACTTCCCGAAACCCGACGGCGGCCACGTCTTCCGCCTCGCACTGGTGAGCGGCAGCGACACGGTGGCGCGGGCAAAACTTACCTTCACCTATCTGCCCATCATCGAAATCACAGCCGGCTCGATGGCGAAATCGTCCTTCAACCCCGGCACGTTCCGCCTGAGCGACCCCTCCGGCCGCGACGTGGACTCCACCCTCTCGGTCAAGATGCGCTACCGCGGCGACTACGCCACGTTCTTCTCGAAGAAATCGTTCGCCGTCAAGTTCGTGGACAGCAACGGCAAGAAGCAGTCGCGCAAGTGGCTCGACATGCGTACCGACAACTACTGGATTCTCGACGCCATGGCAGTCGACCACGCCCGAATGCGCAACCGCGTGGCGATGGACCTCTGGAACGATATGGACGTGAAGCCCTACTATGCCTCCTCGACGTCCAACCTTCGCACCGGCGTGGAGGGACGTCTGGTCGAAGTCTTCTGCAACGGGCGCTACCAGGGCGTCTACAATTTCACCGAGCGCATTGACCGCAAGCAGTTGCAGCTGAAGAAGTCGGAAGGCGACAAGGTCTACGGCTGCCTCTACAAGTCGCGCCAATGGGACACCTGGACCCTCCTCGGCTTCGACCGCAGCAGGCGACAGATGGTAGGCTCGCAGCCGCCGGGCTACGACAACCGCAGCGAGTCGTGGGGCAAGTGGGAAGTGAAGTACCCCGAAATTGACAAGAACACCTCCGCCGACTGGCGCCCGCTCTACGAAGCCATCCTCGTATCGGGTGCGGCGGACGACGCGACCTTCTGTAACAAGGTGGGCACCGTCTATGACCTCCCCGCCGTGCGCGACTATTACCTCTTCATCGAACTTCTCCACGCCGTCGACAACAGCGGCAAGAACATGTACTGGGCGGTCTACGACCAGACGAAATCGAAAAAACTGACGCCCGCACCTTGGGACCTCGACGGTACGTTCGGCCGCGGCTGGGACGGTCACCGCTCAGGTTGCGAGGCCACTAACCCCTTCCGCGACTTCCTGCGCAGCGGCGGCATGCAGAACGCCCTCTTCGAGCGGCTCTATAAGCTCGACCCCGACGGTTGGAACAAGCTGATGGCAAACCGCTACCGCGAATTGCGCCGCTCGCTCTTCAGTCCCGAAAGTCTTATGAAGCGCTTCACGACCTACCGCGACCTCCTCAAGCGGAGCGGAGCCGAGCGCCGCGAAGTGAACCAGTGGCACAATGCGAACGGCATCTATCTCACCTTCGACGACGAGATGGACTTCCTCAAGAAATGGATTGCTGACCGCGTCGCCTTCCTCGACAAGCAGTATGGCCTATAAGCGCCAGGCGCTATAGTCTCCGCCAGACAAATTTTCCTTTCCACATATTCATCAACACCCTCCCCAAGTCCGCACGGAACGTTGGGGTGCCCAAACTTTGCCTCTATGAAACCGAAAAAGTTCAACAAGAGCGCACTCGCCTTCTCTGCCGCTCTCCTCCTCGCGTTGCCCCTCGCTGCGCACACTCCGAAAGATTCTATCGTCACCGCCACGCCGCGCGACACCGCCTACACCAACCTCGGCGAAGCCACCGTCACCGCCACGCGCCTCGTCTTCGTCACGAAGAAGGACACCATCGTCTACGACATGGACGCCCTTGGCGCTTCGCAGGGCGATATGCTCGGCGACGTCATCAACAAAATGCCCGGTCTGGAAATCCGCGACGGCGCACTCTACTTCAAAGGTCGCGCCGTGAACCGCCTCCTCGTCAACGGCATCGACTTCGTCCGCGGCGACACGCAGAAGGCGCTCGAAAACTTGCCCGCCTACATCATCAAGTCGGTCAAGGCCTATGAGGGAAAGACCGACGCCTCAAAAGTCACCGGCATCGACGACGGCACGCGCGAACAGGTGGTCGACGTCATCCTCAAACGCAAATACATGGGCACGTGGACGGGCAACACCGACTTGGGCGGCGGCACTGACGACCGCTGGATGCTGCGCGGACTCGGCAACACCTTCACTGACCGCTTCCGCACCACCCTCTACGCCGGTGCGGCCAACATCGGCGCCTACCAGAACGTGAACCGCTACGGCAACTGGAGCGACACCAGCGCCGGCGGCTCAACGGGCGACACCAAGTACATCCGCCCCGGCGGCAGCTTCATGTGGATGAACTCGAAGCCCAGCGACAAGGCGGGCTACTTCAAGTTTGAGGCCAGTGCCAACTGGGACTACCGCGGTCACAACGACTACAACTTCTCTGAGGAAGAAACGTGGCTCGACGACGGCACCAGCACTTACGGCGTCAACGACAACCGCACGAAGAACGACGAGAAAATTCTCAACGCGAGCCTCTACTTCACCTGGCAGCCCACCGACCGCACCCACGTGGAGTATGGTCCCAACTACAGCTACACCACTCAGGAAGACCGCACCCACAGCCGCTACGGCGAGTGGAGCGTTCCTGTTGTCGACCGCTACGAAAGTCCCCTCGACTCGCTCGTTGCAGCGGGCGACGCCGGTTGGCCAGAGGGCGGCGCCACGCTTCTGCGGCTTGGCGAAACGGGCTACTACAACAAAATCCACAGCTACAACCACTTCCTGTGGGCGACCCACAAACTGACCGACAACAACTGGCGCCTCTCGCTGCGCAACTCGGTCAACTACAGCTATACCAACGGCACCGAAAACAATCTGACGAGCAACCGCTACTTCCAGTCGCAGCAAGCCGTCGACCCGCTCTACAACCGCTACACCACCTCCGACGGCCACGACTATTTGGTGCAGAGTTTCCTCGACCTCAACGTGCCCCTCAAGTTCTTCGAGACGCTGCGCTTCACCTACGGCTACGAAACGACGGGCACTAAAAACGACGCCGCCGGCTACCGCCTGGAACGCCTCGGCGGCATCTACGGCGACTACGAAACCTACCTGTCCCACTTCGGCGAACTGCCCTCCGACATCGACTGGCAGCTCGTGGCACGCGACGCCGACATCACCTACAACTCCGACGTCTTCATGCGCCGCCACTGGGCTGAGGTCTACTTGCAGTACAACAAGAACAACATCTTCGTGTCGCTCCAAAACTGCGCCCGCTTCCGCCACGACGAAATGGACTACTACAAGGGCGACTTCGACCCGCTCTTCCCGCGCCGCGACGTCTTCGAGTACGTCATCAACTCCCTCGTCCGCTACGACAACGACAGCACCTTCAACTGCAAACTCAACTACTACTTCGAGATTACGCCGCAGAGCCTCTCCTACGAAATCACCATCCCCGACAACTCCGACCCGCTCAATGTCAGTCTCGGCAACCCCAACATGAAGAAGCAGCACTACCACACCGCGACGTTCAACTCCAACTTCACCTTCCGCAAGACGCGCTTCCTCACCTTCGACCTCGGCTGGAGCATGTACCGCAACTCCGCCACGACGCGCGCCACCTACGACAAGACCTCAGGCGTCACCACCACCCAGCCCGTCAACATCAACGGCCGCTGGAGCACGTGGGGACAGTTGACCTACAACATGTCGCTCGACAAAGCGCAGCTCTTCTCGCTCAGCGCGTGGACCACATACAACTTCAGCCACACGCCGTCCTACACCACCGCCACGCTTGGCGACCCGATCCGCCAGAGCAACGACATCCACACCTGGCGGCTCTACTCACAGCTCAACGGCCGCTTCAAGAACGGCTACGTCGGCCTCAATTTCGGCGTCAACTACAAGCGCTCCCACAGTTCGCTCGCTTCCTACAACGGACTGGACGACTGGAACAACACCTACGGCGTCTTCTTCCAGTACACGCTCCCCTTCAACCTCGAGTTCAAGACCACAGCCACCGTGACGCACCGCACCGCCTCCCAAGACCAGTCGTTCCACAAGGTGCGCACCGTCTGGAGCGCCTACCTCACCCAGTCGTTCCTGAAGGACAAGTCGCTCGCCGTGAAGTTCGAAGTCTCCGACATCCTCAACCAGCGCGACCGTTCGTGGGCCTACATCAACGCCGACAACCGCGGCTCGGGCTACGCCATGTGCGTCGGGCGCTTCGCCATGCTCCACCTCATCTACCGCTTCTCTACGAAGAAGCAGTGACAATTCCTTTCTCCACTCCATAAACACACACTGAAAATCCCGGAATGGGCAGTCTCGCCAGTGAGACTCCTCCATTCCGGGATTCTTTTTTGTCTTAAAAATCTGCCGCCGTCACTTCATTTTCCTGAACACAGCCGGCAGCCCCGCCGCGTTCATCGGCGTCATGTCCACGAGGTCGAGGTGTTTCACCATGTGGAGCGTCCCCTCCTTGTAGGTCTTGAAGTGCGCCGTGGCGATGTGGTGCCGATAGGCGGCGTCGTTG
>JAUNOO010000101.1 GCA_030531095.1 Bacteroidales bacterium | reverse complement strand
CCCTTGCTGGGTAGGTTGCCAAACCTACATTTACAGTATGCCCTTATGGGCGCAGCACTTCATGCTCTCAAACTCCGTAGCCGTGCGTTTCCAGTTGGTGGAACTGCCTTCGTAAGAAGTCATCAGGGCAGAGAGCGTGGCGTAGAGACGGCCGTTGAATTCAAAGAATGTATTGCCCTCAGTGTAGTTCTCGAGACCGGTGGGGACAAACTTGGCAGAGAACACAATGCCCGTAATGAAGCGGCTGTCCTGGTTGTCCTGACCCACTGTGTTCTCGACGGCATAGTCCACGCGTTTCCACTCCACGTTTTGTTCGTCGGTGATTTTCTCGCCCTCCGTCATGATGTACTGCCAGTTTTTGGCAATGCCGTTGCCGTAGCTGCGGAAGTAGTTGTCGTAGTAGCTGCTCCACTTGATGGAGTCATAGCTGGTGCTGGTGACGGCAGTCTTCGTGGCGGTGAGCGGTTCGATGACGTAGTTCGTGACCGTGCCGTTGGGCTCCATGTTTTCTTTGCCGCAATAGGTGACTGTGCCGTCCACGGTATTCGCCACACGCTTGATGAGGTAGGTGCCGTTCTCCGAGCCTTTCAGGTGGTTCACGAGCGCCGCCTTTTGGATGGTTACAGTGCCGCTGTAGGTTGTAGTGGCGCTGCTGAGCGTGAAGGACTGGGCTTTGCTGCGGTAGTCCACGCGGGCGGCGAGGCGTTCCAGACTGACCGACGCGCTTTTGTCGAGCACGTATGGGTCATCGTATGTGCCTTGTCCGTTTGTGGCTTCCGTGTTCTCTTCCGGAATGGTCAGCGTCTCGTCGCCGGCAGCCGAACCCATGATGAAGCGCGAGTAGGTCGTTCCGCTGAGCGTCCACGGATTGCGCATGAGTTGGTAGTTGCGCACGTCGCCCACCGTCGTACCGAGCGCGGTACGCAAGTCGCCCGTGTTGGTAATGACGAGCACGCCATAGGTCGTGCCTCTGTTCAGTCCCTGCACCTGTATGGGGGAGGTCTTGTAGCTGCTGCTCGTGTTTGTGAGCGTGAGCTGTGAGAAGTAGGCGGAGCCTGCAATTTCTGTGTCGTCGGTAGCGCCGTCGCTGGGGTAGAAGAACACGGTGAGGTCTTCTATTGCGTCCTCATACGTCTGCCCGGCTTCCTCGCCGTCTCCTTCTTCACCACCATTCGGGTTTCCGGAAGCCTTGCTTGTGCGATCGGTCGAGGGATTAGAGAGCGTCAGACTAACGTAGACCCCCGAGGCGGTGCCTTCGCCCGACGGCATGGAGTCGCTAATCTCCTCGTCGCCTGCGGAACAGCCCGCCACCGTCATTGCGGCAGCCAGAGCCATAATCCATGAGGTGTTATGTACAGTCTGTTTCTTCATTTGTTATCTTCTTTTTGGTGGGAGCGCCTTCGGGAGGTCGCCCCGTGCCGGTTGGGAGGTTTAGAGTTCTTCGTTCTGGATGCGGCGTGCCCAAGAGAGGGTACTGATTTCTACGTTGACATACTTCCAGCGGTCGCCTTGCAGGTAGAACGTGAGGCCGTAGTCGTAGCCGCGGTCGAGGAATTCCTGCTCCGAATAGTTGTGGATGTCGGCGGAGGTGCGGAGGCGGCTCAGCAGGTCGGCAAGGTTGACGCGGATGATTTCCACGCCCGTGTTCTTGTTGGTGACACTGAGGATGGCATCGTCGGCGATGCGGTCGTGGTAGATGATGCGCGACGTCATGAAGTCGGCGTGTGCGATGCGTCCCGTGCCGGTCGTGGTGGCTTTGGCGTTGGCGGCCGATTCTGTTTCGTCATCGGTCTTGTCCTCCGTGTTCCACGTGTTGTAGGGCGTGTAGACCAGCTGCTTCGTTTCGTCGACGCTGTTGTCCCAGTTGATGGTGGCGTTGTGGTCGTAGATGACCATTTCGTAGTCGTTGATGTCCGTTTCGGAGGGCAGTTCGATGTCGCGCAGGGTGATGTTGATTTGCTTCGTATCGCGGACGAGCGACACCGTGTCGTGCGTCACCTCGTCGAGCACCACCTCGACGGCGTCGTTCTGGATGCCATGCCAGAGCGTGTCTAGCGTGAGGCCGTCGTTGTTGACGTCGTACATGCCGTCGGCGCGCAGGTTGTTGTCGAGCGTGAGCGAGAGCGCTTCCATGGTCTTGCCCGTGCTTGGCTCAGTGAGGCGGAACTTGGCGCCGCTGGTGCGCAGGCACTCTTCGTAGGACTTCTGCCAGCCCACAACGAGGTACTTGTATTTGCCGGGTGCCACGTCGAAGTGCATGCTGTAGCTGTTGGCGCGGAGCGGCGCACTGGCACTCGTGTTGGCGCACGACTGCTGCATCAGGTAGTTGCCGCTTTCGTCGAAGAGGTAGACGGTGACGGCGCCCACGTGGTCGTTGAACATATCGGCGCGTTCCAGGTTGTAGTTGTAGAGGAAGTGGATTTCCAACCCTTGTGGACACTCGGGCAAGTCCTCTTCCATCATTGAGCATGAGGCGGCAAGGCTTCCTGTCAGCAGGCAGAACAGGCTGCGGCTGATTGTTTTCCAGAAGGTGCTGTTAATTTTCATACGCTCTATCTCGTTTGGTTGTTATCTGAATCCGTTCGGCGTGTGCCGAGTGGTATGTTGTTTTCTGTTTTAAAGATAAACAGGTTGTGCAGGCGGTCTTGTCTGTTTGCCCTGTTTGTTTTGCCGATGTCCGCTTTGACACCGTCGGCAGTGTCGCTCCGCCAGGGAGCCTTTAGGTGGTGTGTTGTTTTGTCGTAGCCCGACCTTTGTTGTTGACGTGGTCGGCGAGTAGAGAGAAGAAAAAGGCCGGGGCATTTCCTGCGGGGGACTTGCCCCGGCCTTGGATATAGATTTGCTAACTAATCTGTCGTGTCAGATTTTTAGAGTTCAACGCTCTGAACGCGCTTAGCCCAAGAGAGGACGTTGATGCTGATAGCGATGTAGTTGTCGTATTCGTCAACTGGAGTTGCAGTACGTTCAGGTACAGCAGCGTCACCCAATGCGCGGATGGCAGTTACATTCAGCTCATACCAGTTGTTGCGGAGCACACCGTAACGGCCGAGGAAGTTGTTCTCCTGGTTCGTGGTTCCATAGATGGCACTGGTTGTAATGCCGCTATAGCTTGTAGCCCACGGAGTCAGCTCATCGCCGAAGTGCTTGATATAGGCGGCATAGTAAGCGTAGCCACCGGTGTACTGGGTGATGGTCTTGATGTCGTTGTTTACAGCTGTTGCAACTGTTGAGTTCTCTGTGCTGCTGACTGTGTAAGTTTGAGTAGTACCATTTGCATCAGTTGTACTTACTGTGAAGCCAGTTACAGTGATTTCGCCACTGCTTGCCTTAGGCAAAGAGTAAGTAATGCCACTGATATTACTCTTACCTATGGTTGTACCTGCGGTCAGAGTCAGACCGTTAATCCAAGAGATGACACTTGCATTGTTGAGGACAGCCTGCTTTACGCGATCTGCAAGTTTGTCAGCAGAGTAGAGGATAGACTTGTCGTTGTTGATAATGTAGAACGTACCATTTTCTCCAAACATGGCAGTGTTTCCAATCTTAGCTTTGATGATAACACGCGTCACAACGTCCTGATTCATAGCAGAAACAGCTGTTGTCGTGTTCTCCAAGCAGTACTGCGGATTGTTGTCACCGAATTTGGTGGAGAGACCAGTTGTGCTTGTCATGGTTGCCACATTCATATTGTAGAGATAATTTGAGCTAGTCACAGTGGGAGCCTGACCCCAATAGGTGCGATAGAAGTTGGTAGAACCTGCACCAGAGTTAGATACGATTGCAGAGTTGCCGATAAAGCGGTAGTTGGGACTAGCTGATGTAGCAAGGTAGCCAGAGGTGTAAGTGTTCCAGTCCGTGTTATAGTGACGTACCAGATAGGAAGTCGGAGCTAAAATGTCAAGACCCCAGCCCGTTATCGTGACAGGTACACTTGCACCGTTGCTGCCAGTAGAGGTGTACTCCGAACCAGTGAGGGTGGCATCAGAAGCCAGAGCAGAAGTGAAGGTCACCTTAGCTACGGCACGCTCTACGAAAATCTCAGCGGCAGGTTTTGCCTGGGCTTCGGTTTCGGTTTCGTACACGTTGTTGGTCACTTCAACCAAAGTCTTTACAGCTGCTGCAGGCGCAGTTGTTACGGCTCCACCTTGGGTGGTAGAAAGCGGCGCGTTGCTCATGAAGAAACCGCTGTTGTTGAAGCTTGATACACCATTGTTGCCAGTCGCAGCGCCAGCGGTCAAATCCTGAAAATCGGCGAATGTGCCAGTGAAGCCAGTACCGTTCACCGTCAAAGCGCCAGTAGTGGCATTGGCAGACAAAATGCTGTTGCTGTTCAATACAACGAGGGCGTAGAGCTTATCGTTGTTGGGGTCGGTCACCTTCTTCACGAGTTCGGTCGTAGACGTGATTTGGGCACTGCTGTTCTCTGCCATACTCGTCGTGAGGTTGTAGGCACTGTGGAACGTGGCTTCACCTTCTTCACCGTCTGTTGTACCGCTGAAGAGAATCAGGGTGGCGTCATTTACGGCATACTCGCTGGCGAGACCGTCGTTGAAATTGTCGTTAGCAGCCTTACCAGTGCTGGTCGTCGTCGGCAGGTTGATGGCCAACGACATGTAGCCGCCATCTGCAAAGCTGGTCTTGCCACCATCGGTGGTTTCGACTTCATCTGAACTACAAGCTCCGAGAGCCAGTGTAGCGATTGCCAAGGGCAATAGATAAAACTTTCTCATAAATAAATTAATAAGATTGGGTTGGATTAATAAATAAATTAATTTTCTAAGTTTGATTTTTTGTGGATTGGTTGTTTCCGTTTTGTGGTGGCGGGGCGTGCGGTACGCCCCGCCGTTGTCTTGTTATTTTTAGTTGTTGGAGATTTGTTCGTACAGAATATTGAGGTTCGTCTCGGCTTCCTCCACGCCGGCAGCCTGTGCCATCTTCAGGAGCGGTTCGGCTTCGGCATAGCGTCCTTCGAGGATGGCGAGGACACCGCGGGCATGGATGGCTTCCTTGCTGTCGCCCGACTTTTCAAGATACTTCTTGGCGGCGGCGAGGTCGTTCTCGCGCAGGGCGACGTTGGCAGCGTTCACGTTGGCGACGGGGGCGTCAGGATAGATGCGGACGGCGATGGCGAGCACTTCGTTATACTCCTTGCTGCCCGGCTCGTAGAGGTTCGCGATGCGGTACATGCGGTTGAGTGAAAGCAGGCGCGGGTCGGTGCGGAGAATCTTGGCAGCTTCTTCGTCGCTCATGGGGCGTATCTTGTAGGACACGGTGTAGTCGGCGTGACGCAGATAGGGGTACCAGGCGTTGAGGATGAAGCGGTAGGTCTCGGGATATTCAAAGCGGATGCGGTCGTTCTTCGCGTCGGGATCCATGCTGGTTCTGACAATGCTGAGGATGGCGTCGCGCTCAGGCAGTGCGCTGTGTACGAGGAAGCTGTCGAGGCCTTCCCAGTCTTCGGGCGTGTACTGCACGTGGTAGAGGCTTTCGGGGAAGGTGTACTGGTTTCTCACGTAGTCCTTGAGGGTGGCAGCACGTCCCTTGGCGAGACGGATGTTGTTCTCGTAGGAACCTTCGGGCGAAGCGTAACCGTGGATGCCGATGTAAGTGATTTCGACGTTGGGGTTATTGCGCACGGTGTCGATGGTCTGCATGATTTTGTGCAGTTCGGCAGGGTTGTTGTGGTATTCGGGGAAGAGCTCCGTGCGGTTTACGGGGTAGTCGAGGTAGGCCTTGCCCTGCAAGGTGAGGGTCGGCTCTTCGGTAGCCACGGGGGGCAGGAAGGCGAGGGCGACGCGGCGCTCGAGGTGCGGGTTGACGGGCACGGGATTGCCGAGCGACTGGCCCAGGAGGTTGCCGCAGCCGCAGGTGTCGACGTTGATGCGGACGGTGGCTTCGCGCATCCATTCCTCGAGGGCGATGGCTTCGCGATAGGCGAAGGTCTGCTTTTCGTCGTTGCGGCGGCGCACTTCGATGGCGTCGGCGTAGACGTCATTGCCGTTGCGGAGGTAGACATAGTGCTGGTTGCGGCCGGTGACCATCAGTGGGCGCATGGTGGCGGTGTGTCCCAGTTCGTCCTCGATGACGGGGGTGTAGACCACCACGTTGTTGCTGCCGAGGTCGAGGCTGTCGAGCACCAGTCGCCAGCTCACGACGAACGACTCGCCGGCGGGCTTGCCGTTGATGTTCACGGCTTGTGCCTTGCCCGTGGTTTTGTTGCGGGCAGAGAGACTGGCGGGGTCGCCCATAGTGTGGGCGAGCGTGAGGGTCAACGCCAGCAGGATTGCTTTATATAAGGAGGTATGTCTCATTGCGAATGCTGTTTTCGGTGAATCGTGACTGTGTGTGGCAGTGTGGCGGCTGTGCGACTTCCCGGGCGGTGTTAGCGCACGACGGGGAAGGGCGCAGCTGGCTTGCCGCGCTTAGAAAATGTAGAGGATGGAGAGGACGGCTTTGGTGAAACCGAAGTAGTTCTTGTGACCCTCGCGAATGAGCGAACCGCAATCCTCGCAGGGGTATTGCTTATACTTGATGTAGTCGTACCCTACACCGACGGATGCCTCGAAGTTCCAGTGCTTGCCGAGAATCCATTGGTAACCGTAGGTGAAGCCGCCGCCGACGTTCCAGCCTTCGTAGCGCGTCTCGTCGAGGTCGGAGGGCCAGCCGTAGAAGGGGAGGGTGGCGTCGATTTTGGCGACGTTGAACTGACCGCCCATGGCGTGAACACCGAAGAAGTGGCCGTTGAACTTAGAGCAGGGCCACCAGCGGTATTCGGGCATGAGCTGCCAGTGCTTGAACTGTTTGCCATCGGAGAATTCCCAGGGGTTGAAGCCATAGACGACCTGTACGGTCGACTTCTTGCCGATGCCCAATTCCGCACCAATGTTCGGGGTGAGCGTGGCATCGTAGAGCAGGTTCGTCTTGACGGCAAGCCGCTGGGCGGTAACCGACGTGCTACAGAACGCCAGCATCAGTAGTAGGCAGTAGGGTAAAAAATATTTGTTCATACTCCAGCAGTTTTGGAATGATGTATTCTATTACACACTTTTATTTGTTTCATCTTCCCGCGAAAGTGTAAAAAGACCAACAGTTGAGCACTTTGCGAGATGTCATCATCACGAGGAAGTTCTTTCAAAATCTGTCGTCGGCTGTAGACCCACCGGCATGCAGCTTCGGTCAGAAATTCGTACGGATTGTTCTGCACGTTCGTCGGCAATTTCTTGCTGTTCGCGGCTGTTTTTAGCCGTCTGGGCGGCGTGCAATGCCTCCGTCCTTCTTTTGAGTTGCAAAGGTAATTCTAAAATCCGCCAAAAACAAGATTTTTGAGCCTTTTTTTTGAAAAAATATTCCAGTGGGGAGGAAGTCTTTTGGGATGATTAGCGTAAGTTACTTAAAATGTGGGGATTATTTTGAGTGTTAAAATTCGGTGACTGCGTCCCAAAACTCGCTTATTCTCGGCATTTTCGCGTTGTCACAAATTTAAAATTGCGCATTTCGGGGGGGGTAGTGTGCAAGAATCAAGTTGGCGGGAACGGTTAGGTTTGTGGCGCGTTGTGCAATGAGTTTGGGGTGGAATGGGGCGGTGATATGAGTGGTAAGAGGGCATGATGTGGAATGTGTGTGGCAGTGATATGAATGGTGTGGGGTGTGATGTGGAATGTGGGGCGGAGATGTGAGTGGTGCGTGGGGTGTGATGTGGAGTGCGTTACCTAACGGGCTTCACTCTGTAAGAGTGATTTTACATAGCCTGGGGTGACAACCCCAGGTTTCGTTATGGCGATTCAAATACTATCGCTCCCCTTGGGGGGAGCTGTCGCGAGCGAAGCTCGTGACTGAGGGGGGCCAAACCGCCATCATTCATATATAATTGAGTTTGCACCCGCCCAATAATTTCGTCCATCACATTCATATA
>JAUNOO010000010.1 GCA_030531095.1 Bacteroidales bacterium | reverse complement strand
GGGCTTTTTCAACTTAGTCCTAGGCTTTTGAGAATTAGCCTTGGACTTTTTGAAAAGTATCTCCGTGATATTTTCAAAAACTCTGTTCGAAGTGTTTGAAAGCCCTGCTCAAAGTTCCAGAATCACGAGACTGGGTATAGAAAACAAAGGACATAATTCAAAAAAACAAAGAGGAAGTTTCAGAGTTGTCTTCCCTATTTATTTCTACTGCGCACATTCCACCTTCTCTCACGCACAAGCAACGCCACAAAGGCACTCCACTTGCAAAAGCAAAAAATGTGGTATGTCTTTGTGGCGTTGGCTGAATGTATTTCTTCTCGCAGTTGTTCTATTCCCTCTGTTTTCCGTCAGAAATCGTATGCGGCGAAGTAGCGCTGCAGGGCAGTACGGGCTTGCGCCAAACGGTCTCTCCACTCGCCCACAGAGTTTTGCCCGACAACGTCGGTAATGTATTTGACAGCGAGAAAGGGCACTCCGAAATGCTGGCAGACCATGGCGGCGGCAAAGGCTTCCATGTCAATGGTGTCGCCCGGAAGGGGAGTTTCGACTGTAGTGACGAAGGAGTCGCCCGTATTGACCGCGAAGGTCTCGGCGCAGGGCTTGCCATTTTTCTGGGACACGAAGGGCCAAGGGTATTGTCCTGCCGTGGAGTGCTCGTAAATGAGACCGAGGGCACCGCCGCCCTAGAGGTCGCAGTCAAAGAAGTGGTCACACACGAGGATGTCGCCCACAGCATGTTGGAGCGTGCCCGCCGTGCCGACATTGAGGACAAGGTCGGGGACGGGGTCGGTGAGCATCCGCTGGGTAAGACTCAGGGCGGCAGCGACTTTGCCCATACCCGTGAGAAGCGTGTCGACATCGGCATGCGCTGGATGCCAATCGAAGGTTTCTTCGGCTATGGCAGAAATGCACAAGATGCGCAGACGACGGTCGGCGTTAGACATGGGGCGAAAGGTCGTTGTTTAGTTGAAATGGTAGAGGAAGGTAGCCACACCGGTGAGGGCGGGTTTCTTCTGGTCCTTGATTTCGATGGTGAACTTGATTTCCACCTTGCAGATACCGCGCAAATCGGCGATGCTCTGAAGGGTGGCAACGAGGCGGATGCTCTGACCGCTGAGAACGGCCTGACCATACTTCATCTTGTCCATACCATAGTTGACCATCATCTTGAGGTTGTTGACCTGAATGATTTGTTCCCAAAGGTAAGGCAGCAGGGAGAGGGTAAGGTAACCGTGGACAATGGTCTGACCGAAGGGACCGCTCTTGGCGCGTTCGGCATCGACGTGTATCCACTGGTGGTCGAGGGTGGCATCGGCAAAGAGGTTGATGCGGTCCTGGTCGACCTGAAGCCATTCGGATGTGCCTAAAACTTCGCCAAGATGGGTGGCGAACTCATCGTAGGAGTTGATGATTAATTTTTCCATGTGCGTGTACTAAAAATATTTGTTTTGACTGCAAATGTAATGATTTCTTCGGGGACTTTAGCGGGTGGAGGCACAAAAAGTGCGTAACGCGGTGGAGGCGGTGAACCCCACACGTGCAAAAAACGCAAAAAAGAGGCGCGCAGTTTGCGGTGTCAATTTCTTTTTGCTAATTTTGAGCCGCATAAATATAGATTGCCGCTATCAGCAAAATATCACCTCAAACCAATGGACAACATACCTTCGCGTTTTCCAGCTTGTCTCGTACCTTCGCGTTTTCCAGCTTGTCTCGTCACGTTTCCGCCCGGCTATGAGCGGCGGCGCGCGGCGTTCTATCTTGCTGCCGAAGAACACTTGGCGGCCGCCTACCCTGCCGACAACTACCTCTTTTCGTGGATTCTCGGCCCGACGGTGGTGATGGGACGCAATCAGGTTGCCGCGCAGGAGATTAATCTTGACTTCTGCCACCGCGAGGGCATTGACATTATCCGCCGAAAGAGCGGCGGGGGATGTATTTTTGCCGACGGGCGCAACATCATGTTCAGTCTGGTGACGACAGAGGGAGCCGTGGAACCGATTTTCGCAGACTACGCCAAGCACGTTGCAAAGGGGCTGAACGCACTAGGCATCCCGGCATCGGTGTCGGGACGGAACGATATCGTGCTGGCCGACGGCAGCAAGGTGTGCGGTAACGCCTTCTACCATTTGGCGCACCGCAACATTGTGCACGGAACGATGCTCTACGACACGGACTACCGGCTGATGGCGGGCGCACTCAACCCTGACGTCAAAAAACTGAAGTCGGCTGGAGTGAAGAGCGTCAGAAGTCGCACGGGGCTCATCAAAAACGTGCAACCCATTGGGGTGGGCCGCCTGCGCCACGGACTGGAGGAACTGCTCTGCAACCGCCGCGTCACGCTGACAACCAACGACATCGCCGAGATTGAGCGTCTGGAAGCAGCCTACTATGACCCGCAATACCTCTACGGCAAAACGGAGGGCGACGTTGGAGTGACGTGCAGCGACCGCATAGAAGGTTGCGGACGACTGGAACTGCATTTCGTCCTCGAGGGTGAAAGCGTGAAGCACATCGAACTGAGCGGCGATTTCTTCGACCTGGGAGATGCGGCGCAGCGCTTCAACGAGGCGTTCGTTGGTCTGCCTCTACGGCGGACGGCGCTGGAGGAGGCTGTGACTCGCTGTCACCCCGAAACGGCGATTCGCGGACTCTCGACGGAGGAACTTCTGGGGCTTATCGGCAGGCACATCTTGTCGTGAAAGGGAAAATTCATTCCTCTCCACCCCTCTCCGCCCCGTCTACAATGGCAAAACAGACAAAATCTCTAATACCAATATATTTACATTTACTATGTCAGAGAAGAAAACCTGTCTTTACGACAAACATCTCGCTGCGGGTGCCAAGATGGTACCCTTCGGCGGTTTCGAGATGCCCATCCAATACAGCGGCATCACAGAGGAGCACAACGCCGTCAGACTGGCTTGCGGCATTTTCGACGTGAGCCACATGGGCGAAGTGGAGGTTATGGGCGCGGATGCAGAACGCTACGTGCAGCATATCTTCACCAACGACGTGACGGACGCGCCTATCGGCAAAATCTACTACGGCATGATGCTCTACCCCGACGGCGGTACGGTGGACGACTTGCTCGTCTACAAGATGGGCGACAACCACTTTTTCCTGGTCATCAACGCAGCCAACATCGACAAGGATGTGGAATGGATGCAGACACAAGCCGCAGAGTTTGACGTGAAGGTGGAGAACAAGAGTGACTACTACGGACAGATTGCCATCCAAGGGCCAAAGGCCGAAGCGGTGCTGGCACGCGCCCTGGGGCTGAGCGGCGAGGACTTGGCTTTCTATACGTTCAAAGTGGCTGTGGCAGCTGGAGTGACAGTTATCGTCAGTCGCACAGGCTATACAGGCGAAGACGGTTTTGAAATCTACGGCGACCACGACTATATCCGCCACGCTTGGGACGCCCTGATGGCCGACGAAGAGGTATTGCCCTGCGGTCTGGGCTGCCGCGACACGCTGCGCTTTGAAGTGGGTCTGCCACTCTACGGTAACGAACTTTCAGCCGAAATCTCACCCATCATGGCGGGATTGGGCATCTTCGTGAAACTCGACAAGGCGGAGTTTATCGGCAAAGAGGCTGTGGCACAACAGAAGGCCGAGGGTGTGGCTCGCAAGATTGTGGGCATAGAACTCGCCGACCATGCCATTCCGCGCCACGGCTACGAAGTCATGTCCGACGGCAAAGTGGTGGGCACAGTAACGACGGGCTACAAATCTATCTCGACTGGCAAGAGCGTCTGCATGGCGCTGGTGGACGCTGAGGTAGGCAAACTGGGCACGACGCTACAGGTGATGATTCACCGCAAACCGCACGACGGCACTGTCGTAAAGAAGCGTTTCTTCGAGAAACACTATAAGAAATAACAGACAATCAGAAAACTATAACAATTAAATATCCCAAATAACAATGGCTAAGATTATTGAAGGACTCTACTACAGCGAGAGTCATGAATTTGTGAAAGTGGAAGGCGAGTATGGCTACATCGGAATCACCGATTTCGCTCAGGAACAACTGGGCAACGTGGTCTACGTGGACGTGCCCGAAGTGGGCGATGAAGTGACGGCAGGCGAGACGTTCGGTGCCGTGGAAAGCGTGAAGGCTGCGAGCGACCTAATTTCGCCCGTGTCTGGCATCGTGGAAGAGGTGAACGGCGCACTCGAGGACGAGCCTGAGCTCATCAACAAGGACGCGTTTGCCAACTGGATTATCAAAGTGAAGCTGACGCAGCCTGAAGATTTGGACGCCCTGATGGACGCCGCAGCCTACGAGGCAACTTGCAACTGAGCCTAACCTTCCTCTATGAAACAACGCCCTGCGACTTCCGCCCTCCGTTTTTCGGGTAAGGCGGAAGGGCAGGTTGCGTTTTTCAGTCTCCCTTTTACAATACATTTATATATACAATTCATACCATGAAGTATTTCCCTCATACGCCGGACGACATCGCGCAGATGCTCCAGCGAATTGGCGCGGGCTCGCTCGACGAGCTTTTTGCCGAAATACCCGACGAACTGAAGCTGAAGCGCGAACTGGATTTACCGAAGGCGCAATCGGAACTTGAGGTGCGCCGCACGGTGAAGGCTTTGGCCGACAAGAACTGCGTGCTGACGTGCTTTGCGGGAGCGGGCGTCTACGACCATTATACGCCGAGCGTGATTCCTTACATCACGTCGCGCTCCGAATTTTCTACGTCCTACACGCCCTACCAAGCAGAAATCTCGCAAGGCACACTCCAATATATTTTTGAATACCAAACGATGATGGCGCGCCTCACGGGGATGGATCTATCTAACGCCTCAATGTATGACGGCGCAACGGCCACGGCTGAGGCTATGATGATGTGCGTGGCGGCGGCAAAGAAGCGCAATCGCGTACTCATTTCGGGCACAATGTTGCCCACGACGCTGGCTGTGGTGAAGACGTATGCCCGATTCCACGGCGTGGACTTGGTGGAGGTTGCCCCGACGGCTGACGGCACCACCGACAAGGCACAACTTTCGGTGCTTCTGGAAGGCGGAGACGTGGCTGGCGTAATTGTGCCACTCACCAACTACTTCGGCATCATCGAAGACCTTAGCGGATTGGCGGAGGCTTGCCACGCACAGAAAGCTTTGCTGGTCGTAAACAGCATCGCCTCTGTGCTGGGCGTACTGAAATCGCCAAGTGAATGGGGAGCCGACATTGCTTGCGGCGACGCCCAGAGTCTGGGCATACCGATGAGCTATGGCGGACCGTACATCGGCTATCTCTGTACGAAGGACGCCCTAGTGCGCAAAATGCCGGGCCGACTGGTGGGACAGACTACCGATGCCAAGGGACAGCGCTGCTTCGTGCTGACGATGCAGGCCCGCGAACAGCATATCCGCCGCGAGAAGGCGACATCAAACATCTGCACGGCGCAGGGCATGATGTGTCTCTACGTGGCTGCCTACCTCTCGCTCATGGGGGCGAAGGGACTCAACGCCGTGAACGAAACTTCAGCCGCAGGGGCGCATGCACTTTGCGACGCGCTCTGCCAACTGCCTTGTTTTAGTCTGGCTTTCCCCACCCAACCTTTCCTCAACGAGTTCACTCTGAAGTACACGGGCGCACTGCCGCTAGCCGAACTGCACGACCGTTTGGCAGAGGTGGGATTCCTCGCAGGCGTCATCGCCCAAGGCTCTGACGATTTACTCATTCTCGCCGTGACGGAACAGCGCACGGCGGAGGAAGTTGACGCGCTTGTGAAGGCAGTGAAAAGTCTCACGCAATGTTAAACACACAAAGGGAAAAGCCATGAACAATACCTATTACGGTCACTTAGTATTTGAGTTGTCCAAGCCCGGACGCACGGGCTACTCGCTGCCCGAAAATCCATGGGCAGGGGCATGGACGCTGAACGAAATTCCTGAGCCGCTGCGCCGCACGACACCGACAGACCTTCCCGAGGTGGACGAACCGACTGTGGCCCGACACTATACGAATATGTCGAACAACAACTTCGGCGTGGACACCGGTTTCTACCCGCTGGGCAGTTGCACGATGAAATATAACCCGAAGGTGGACGAGGAAGTGGCAGCACTGCCAGGCTTCACCGCGCTGCATCCCGAGCAGGGGGCGAAATATGCACAAGGGGCATTGGCGCTCTACTATGAAGTGCAGAAAATGCTCGCCGAACTGACTGGTCTGAGCGAATTTACGCTCAACCCTTATGCCGGCGCACACGGAGAACTGACGGGACTGATGGTCATCCGCGCCTACCACCTCGCAAAGGGCGACACGGCGCGCGTGAAAATCATTGTGCCCGACTCGGCACACGGCACGAACCCCGCTTCGGCAGCGGTATGCGGCTTGCAAATTGTGCAAGTGAAGAGCGCTGCCGACGGCACGGTGGACATCGAAGACCTCAAACCGCTGCTCGGCCCTGACATTGCGGGCATGATGATGACGAACCCCAACACGCTGGGTATATTCGAGCACAACATTCCCGAAATAGCGCGACTGGTGCACGAGTGCGGTGGACTGATGTACTACGACGGCGCAAATTTCAACCCTATTCTCGGCGTCTGCCGCCCGGGCGACATGGGTTTCGACGTCATGCACATCAATCTCCACAAGACATTTGCCACACCCCACGGCGGTGGCGGCCCTGGCAGCGGCCCTGTGGGCGTGCGCAAGGGGCTGGAACCATTCCTGCCCAATCCCCACGTCGTGAAGGGCGAAGACGGCACGTTCTCCATCGAAACATCGCCCGACGCCTTGGGTCGCGTGTCGTCCCACCTTGGCAATTACGGCATCATCATCCGCGCCTACGCCTATCTGCTGACGCTGGGTCGCGAATATGTGTCGGGCGTAGGCAAACTTTCGGTGCTCAACGCCAACTACATCAAAGCGTGCCTGAAGGACTATTACGCCCTGCCCATCGACGGACTCTGCAAGCACGAATTTGTATTCGACGGCCTGCGTGAGGAATATGGCGGAGCCCATTCTTCACCCCTCCATGTGACTACGCTCGACGTGGCCAAGCGTCTGCTCGACTTCGGTTTCCACGCTCCCACCATCTACTTCCCCCTACTCTTCCACGAGGCCATGATGATAGAGCCGACCGAGACGGAGAGCAAGGACACGCTCGACCGTTTCATCGAGACGATGAAGACCATTGCAGAGGAGGCTAAGGCAGACCCGACACTGCTGAAGACAGCGCCCCACCACACGCCAATAGGTCGACCCGACGACGTGAAGGCGGTGAAGGATGCCAAGTTTGTTTTCTGAAAAAAGAGGCGTATGAACACATCCGATTTAATCATTATCGGTGCAGGTCCCGGCGGATACGAAGCGGCCTTGCAGGCTGCACGTGCTGGTCTCACAGTGACGCTCATCGAAGCGGCACACTTCGGCGGTACGTGCCTCAACGCGGGGTGCATCCCCACGAAATGCCTCGCCCACAGCGCCGAAGTCTACCAGTTGGCCAAGCAGTCGGCTGGCATCGGCGTCGGTTGCCCAGAGGTGTCGCTCAATTTGCAGCAAGCCGTGGCGCATAAAAACGCTGTCATTGAGCAGCTCCGCCTCGGCATCGCCACACTGATGAAGACACCTGGCATCACTTGCGTGACGGGCAAGGCACACTTTGTGGATGACCACACTGTGGCTGTAGAAGATGCCCAATATACGGCCAAGCACATCATCATCGCCTCAGGGTCTACGACGAAGCGTCTTCCCGTCGAAGGCGCCAACTTGGAATGTGTCATCACTTCCGACGAAATCCTCAACCTCACCGCCGTGCCGCGCCGTCTCTGCGTCATTGGCGGCGGCGTAGTGGGCTTGGAGTTCGCCGCCATATTCAACACTTTCGGGGCGGAAGTCACGGTAGTGGAATATTGCAAGGAAGTGCTGCCCAACCTCGACAAAGACATGGCCAAGCGCCTGCGCACTGCGCTCAAGAAGCAGGGCATTGCCTTCTTCACCGAGAGCGGCGTGCAGCGCATTGAGACCACACCCGACGGCAGCGCGCGCGTAGTCTTCGCACAGAAGGGCAATGAGGCCACGGTAGAAGCCGACCTCGTCCTGATGGCAGTGGGACGCGCCCCCAACGTGACGCCTCTCAACCTCGAAGCCGCAGGCGTGGACTATACGCCAAAGGGCATCAAGGTGGATGACAATATGCACACGAGCGTGCCCCACATCTTCGCCATCGGCGACGCGAACGGACTCTGCCCTTTGGCTCATGCAGCCACATTCCAAGGACACCGCGCCGTCAATCAGATACTCGGCAAGACGGATACCATAGACCTCAACCTCGTACCGTCGGCCGTCTACACCTCGCCGCAACTGGCGTGCGTGGGCCTTCGTGAAGAGGACTTCACGACCGAGAAACCCGTGGTACACAAGGCTTTTTACCGCGCCAATGGTCGCGCGCTTACGATGGACGCGCAGGAGGGATATCTGAAAATCCTGGCCAATGCCGAAGGTCGTATCCTTGGTGCCCACATCATGGGCGACCAAGCATCGGAACTCATTCACGAGGCGGCGACGCTCATGAAACTGGGCGCAACGGTGGACCAACTGAAGGACATTATCCACGCTCACCCCACGCTCAGCGAGCTGTATCTATCTGCCGTGAAGGCATAGGGTTTGTGTTCTTTTAAATACTGACCGGCATGGGATTTTTCCACATTGCCGGTCAGTGTTGTTTTCTGAGCATTCAAAAGCTATCAAAAATAGTCCTGAGCTTTTTAAAATTAGTCCTGAGATATTTACCCAAAAGCTCAGGACTAATTTTAAAAAGCTAGCATAAGGTTTAAGCGCACTGGTAAATGTTTCGATTTCTCTAGACTACGTTTTCTGAAGTGCGAGACTTTTTCTTGTTTCCCACCTATGCTTTTTCAGTATCTCTACATTTTTCAGAGCTCATCGTGCCGAAGAATTCAATTCTTCTTGTAAATTTGCATAACCTCAGCATAACGCGGGGTGTTTTTCCGACAAGGACTGGATTGCACCCTGCTGAAACGTGTGCACAGACTTCCACCGCAATACCATTTTCAAAAAAGAATCATGCCAGCACTCACCGTCTACAAAGCTTCTGCAGGGTCGGGTAAGACTTTCACCCTGACCGCCGAATACATTGCCAAACTGCTTGGCAACGGCTCTGACATGCATTCCCACATTCTGGCTGTGACGTTCACAAAAAAAGCGACAGCCGAGATGAAGGGACGCATTCTTCAGGAACTTTGGGACATAGCCTACAATGGGGCAAAGGGCGGGTTCGCCGATGCCGTAAAAAAACGCATCAAGCCCGCCATCTCTGATGCCGAACTGCAAGAACGGGCGCAGAAAGCCATGCACGCCATCATCCACGACTACGACTTCTTCCAAGTGAAGACCATCGACTCGTTTTTCCAATCGTTGCTCGCAACGCTGGCTCACGAAATGGGCCTGTCGGCGGGGTTCAAGGTAGAAATCGACGACAGTCAGGTACTGGACGAGGCCGTCGATAACCTCATGGCCAATATCGACAAGCTAAAGGACATCACTCCGTGGGTATTGGAGTACGTAAGGGCGCGTATCCAAGAGGGAAAGCAATGGGACGCCACGAAGGAGGTGCGCGAACTGGCCAAGCAAATCACAAAAGAGGCTTTTCTGGAGGGCGAGGAGAAGCTGACGCCGATAATCAACAACCCACAAAGGATGGGAGTTTATCAGAAAGCGCTGAAGAGGAAGAAGAGCGAACTCCTTGAAAAAATTAAAACGGAAGCCACTGCCATTAAAAAAGAAGAGGAAAACCACAAATACGCATCGTTCTCGCATACGGACTGGCTGAGGTCATTCTTAAACAGAATGATTGATGGAAGCAATCTGGACGAGCCTTCAAAGGGGTTGCAAAACAGGATGGGAAATGCCTCGGAATGGCTGAAAGCCAAGGACAAAAAGGACAACAACCTCCTCACCGTTGCAGCAGAACTCAACGAGAAGCTGAAAACACTGGAAAATTACAGAGCCAATGGGCTCTACTACATAAACAGTTGCAACCTCACACTGCGTAACCTGAATGCACTGGCGTTGCTTGGCTCTATCCAGAAGGAAGTGGAGACCATCAACGACAAGAACAACCGCTTCATGCTGGCAATGACGCCGATTTTGTTCAACCGTCTGGTGGGAGCAGACGATGCCTCGTTCGTGTTTGAAAAAGTGGGCACGACCTTCAAGCACGTCATGATTGATGAATTTCAGGACACGTCCACCCTGCAATGGGGCAACTTCAAGCACCTTCTTGTCGAGAAAATGGCGACTGGCGAGGACTGTCTACTGGTGGGCGACGTGAAACAAGGTATCTACCGCTTCAGAAACGGCGACTGGAACATTCTGAACAATATCGAAACGCTGTTTCCCCAACAGGTGGAAGTCAATAAATTGGAAACAAATTTCAGAAGTGCCGAAAACATTGTGGCTTTCAACAATAAGATTTTCCCAAAGGCAGCCAAACTTCTGGACGAACAGACGGGCAATAACAGCACAGACATATCGAATATCTACGGCGATGTAAAGCAACAAAATTGCGGTCGCCCCGGCGGCAGTGTGGAAGTGCACTTTGATGTCAAGACCAGCGACAAGAAAGATTGGGATGAAAACGAGCCTGAACTTATGGCTCAAAAGATTGGCGAGCTTCTCCAGAACGGGTTAAAGCTCAACGACATGGCCATACTTGTCCGTGCACGAAAAGACATCGACGAGGTTCTGAATTACTTCTCCAACTACTGCAAGGACATCCCCATTGTTTCGGACGAGGCTTTCATTCTCTCCGCCTCAACCGCTGTGCAAACCATCATCCACGCCATGCACTATATGGTGGACAAGGAGGACACAGTGGCGATGGCCTACGTGGCGCACGCCAGGAAGAAATGCGCCGCAGGGGGTGAAGGAGAATGGGGCGAATCGAGAAATGACTTGATGCAGCTCATCCCCAAAGCGTTCATGGACAAGATGGAAACGCTGAAAGACCTCTCCCTTTACGAACTGTGCGAACAACTCATCCGCCTGTTCGAGTTGGAAACGATGACAGAGGATGCGCCCTATTTGTTCTGCTTCCTCGACAAGGTGATGGAGTATATGGACGACGGGCATACGAAGTTGGAAGAATTTCTCACCTACTGGGACGAAACTTTGTATAAAACAGCGATTCCTGCCGGCGAGGTGGACGGCATTCGCATCCTCACCATCCACAAATCGAAAGGTTTGGCGTTCCACACTGTGCTTATGCCGCTCTGCAACTGGACCATCGAAAAGGACAACCCCAACAGTCTGTTGTGGTGCGCCCCAAACACTGCCCCCTACGACGATTTGCCGCTTGTTCCAATCAGGCCGAACAAGAATATGGCCAATTCCATCTACAGTAAAGACTATGCCACCGAACATCTGAATAGCCGTATCGAGAACCTCAATCTGATGTATGTGGCCTTCACACGCGCCCGCCAAAATCTCTTCGTATGGGCCAGAGTGACGGAGACTGCCGAACTCAGTAGCACCAATGCCACCGTGGGCGAATTGCTCTATAATTGCCTGAATAAGGAAAATTATACGAAAACGCATTCTACCGCCACTACCACAGCCCTCCAAAAAGAGGAGAAAGTTTCTGAGTTGCCTAAAAATCCTCTGATTTTCAACAGCACGTCAGAAGAAGTCAAAATGGAAACCTATGAGCCGCACGTCATCTTCCGCCAGTCCAACTCGGCCAAGGACTTCCTTGCCGACACGGAAAGCAGCGACGGCAAAGGCAATGACTATATCGGTCAGGGCAAGGTGATGCACCATATCTTCTCGATGATACGCACCACTGCCGATGTAGAAAACGCACTCACGGCAGTGCGCGCCAAAGGTATTCTGACCACAGACAAGGAAGCAGACGACATACGCAAACTCATCGAAAAGAGTTTCAGCAACCCGCAGGCTGCCGACTGGTTCAGCGGCACCTGGACGCTCCACAACGAGTGCAACATCTTGAGCCGTGACAATGCGGGCGAACTCGTAGTGCGACGCCCCGACCGCGTCATGATGAAGGACGGGAAAACGGTGGTGGTGGATTTCAAATTCGGCAAAGCGCAAAACAAATACGCCAACCAGGTGCGCGAATACTGCGAACTGCTCAAACGTATGGGGCACACTGACGTAGAGGGTTACTTGTGGTATGTCTACGAGAACAAGATAGACCTCGTAGAATAGTTGAATATGATTACGTTCTCCGTCTAATTTACAACCGCTTACAACACTAACAAGATATGACTCCTTTCCTCAAACTTGTGGCAGAAGACCTACTTCAAAGATGCGACAACGACCTCAGTCGTGTGGCAGTAGTCTTTCCCAACAAGCGCGCCAGTATCTTCTTCAACGAATATCTCGCCCCGAAAACAGAAGACGGCGAAGCGCAGCCAATATGGTCGCCAGTCTACATGACCATCAACGAACTCTTTGGTTCGCTCTCTACATTGCAAGTGGCAGATCCCATCGAGACCATCTGCCACCTCCACAAGCTCTATGTAAAGGCATTGCATCTGGACGAGGATACCCAGAGCGAGAAGGAAAGGGAAAAGCGGAATAAGAGAAAATCGCTCGACTTCTTCTATGGTTGGGGCGAACGGTTGTTGGCCGATTTTGACGACGTCGACAAAAACATGGCCGACCCCGAAAAGCTTTTCAGCAACCTCGCCGCCATCAAGAATTTTGGAGAGGCGGATTTTCTAGAGGACGAGCAGAAGAAAGCACTCAGCGAATTTTTCCGAGATTTCAAAACTGAGGGACTTACCCAACTGCGCCACAATTTTGCAGAAATCTGGGATGTGCTATTCGACATTTACAAGGATCTCAACAACACACTTGCCAAACAGAATCAAGCCTACGAAGGCGCACTCTACCGCCGCGTGGTGGAAGGACTGGAAAGCGGTTCCATCGCCCTCCCCGACCACATCGACACCTACGTCTTTGTGGGCTTCAACGTGCTCGACAAGGTGGAGGAAACGCTCTTCGCGCATTTGCAGAAGTTAGACAAGGCACTTTTCTATTGGGACTACGATTGCTTCTACCTCGACAAAGGACTCAACGCTGAAGCCGGCACCTTCTTGCGCAGCAATTTGCAGAAGTTTCCCAACGCCCTCGACGCCAAATACTTCGACAACCTGCGCCACATCAAGTCTATAGAATTCGTTTCGGCTGCCACCGAAAATATCCAAGCCCGCGCCGTAGCGCCATGGCTCGACAAGCACCTCACCACGGACGCCAGGGAAACGGCGGTTGTGCTTTGCAACGAATCGCTCCTTGAGCCCATTATCCATGCCCTGCCGGACAGCGTCAAGGAAGCCAATATCACCAAGGGCTATCCGCTCCACCACACCATGGCCTACCATCTTGTGGAAAAAGAAAGTGCCGACATCGCACAGGTCAAGAACAATCTGGAATGGATAGACCACCTGACACAGAAAGTAAAAGAAGCGGCACTCAAACTCGAACAAACAGGCATTTATAAGGGCAACGACACCGGGCTGGACAAAACGCTCAACACAGAGGCCTATTTCCAAACCTACACTACGCTCAACCGCTTCCACCGTCTTGTCGCCGACGGTTTGCTCAACGTATCGGTCCTCACGCTCAGCAAGCTCCTGCGGCAAGAACTCAAGCGCCTCTCCATCCCCTTCCACGGCGAACCCGCTGCAGGACTCCAGGTGATGGGCGTGCTCGAAACGCGTTGTCTCGATTTCCGCAACATACTCCTGCTTTCGGTCAACGAGGGCAACCTGCCCAAACGCGTAGAGGACAGCTCGTTCATCCCACTTTTGCTGCGCCGCGAATTCGGACTGACTATCCCGCTCCGCAAAACTGCTGTCTACGCCTATTATTTCTACCGCCTCATCCAGCGCGCTGAACACGTGCGGATGATTTACAACTGTTCAGAGAATGGGACGGGAACCGGCACGGGCGAAATGTCGCGCTTTATGACGCAGTTGCTCATCGAATCGAATTTGCCCATCAAGCACTTCGCCCTGACGAGCAAACAGGCTATCGCCACCCGCCGCCCCCAATCCATCAAAAAGCCAGCCGACATTGCCACGCGCTTTAAGTCGCTTTCGCCATCCGCCATCAACGACTACTTCCGCTGCCAACTGCTTTTCTTTTTCCGAAAAATTCTGCGACTCAAGACGCCGCAGGACGTGGCTAATATCATTGAGCCCAATACCCTCGGCACCATTTTCCATAGAGCGGCCGAACTGCTGTACATCGACATTGCCAAGAAAAATAACGGAACGATTCCCGCAAGCGCACTCAAATTCTATCACGAAAATAATAGTGCCGACGCCACATTAACGTCCTTCGTCAGAAGAGCAATACAAGAGGAAACTAATTCTAACAATCCTATCATTGAAGCCACAATTAAGAGTTTTCTTAAGAACCTGATTTCCAATAAAGGTGAGCAATGCGACTTTGAGCTTTACGCCACTGAAGAGAAACACTATATGCCCCTGAAAGTTAATGTCAATGGCACAGACGTAGAACTCCAAATCGGCGGTTTCATCGACCGCATGGACATCGTGCATTCATCCGAAGGGGACTATTTGCGTATCGTCGACTACAAGACCGGGCAAGACGCCATGAAGGTAAAAGATATCGACGCGCTTTTCACCCCAGGCAAAGCCCATCCCCACTATGAATTGCAGGTGCTCATCTACGCCTTAGTCATGCAATACGAGATGGAGCGCTGGAAGCTCATGACTATCCAAGAACTGGACTCAGAAATGAATGCCGCCCAAGCTGAGGCCGAAAAGACAGGGAAAGAGGCTGACCACCAAATGGGGCAACCCCAAAAATTAAAGCACGTGCAGGCCGTCAAGCCTACCCTCTTCTTCGTCAACAAAGCCTCCGCCCAAGATTATTCTTCAGACATCGTGTATGGGAAAAACGAACTGTCCCCAGATGTTTTTAACGAAATAGCCGATGACTTCAAAAAGAAATTGGTGGAGTTAGTGGCTGAAATTCTTGATTCTACACGTTCCTTCGCTCCCACCGAAGTGGTGGAACATTGCGACAAATGTGATTTCCGAAAACTCTGCTACAACTAAACTCAATTTTCCATGTACTCCATAACGCCCTCTGAGCGCTTCCGCAGCCTTTGCCCCGACTACACAGGGGTCTGCATCGAAGCCAATGTGACCAATTCGCCCACAGACTCTCCCGTCAGCAAAGCCCTATGGGTGGAGATAGAAGCCGCCGTGACTGCCTTGCGCGCCGCATACGACCCTGACACCATCAAGCAGTGCCCTTCCATCGCAGCCATCCGCCGCGCCTACAAAGCGGCGGGCAAGGACCCCAGCCGATATCGCCCCGCCTGCGAACAACTGGCACGCCGAATCTTGCAGGGCAAATCGCTCTATGCCGTCAACACCCTCGTCGACCTCGGCAACCTCGTCTCGCTCCTTAGCGGTTACTCCACAGCCGCCCTTGACGCCGACAAAATCCAAGGCCACAACATTCAACTCGATTTCGGGCAAGCCGAAGAGCCCTACGAAGGCATTGGTCGCGGACCGCTAAACATCGAACACTTGCCTGTCTACCGCGACGAGGCGGGCGCATTTGCCACACCTACCAGCGACAGCACCCGCACAATGGTATCGCCTGACACACACCACATCATCTTCATCATCAACGGCTTCGGCGGCGACCGCGAAGCAGTCGACCGCGCCGTCACTCTCACGAAACGCCTGCTTGAACAATACGCTGAGGGCGAAATTATCGACACCATATATTATTAGTCACACCTATCCAGCCTAACCTAAATCAAATGAGCAACATTCCTAAACTCAAAGACATCGTGCTCCGCGACACACCGTTCGCCGAACTGATGAACAAGCGCATCTTCAACGTCTTGCTCATCGCCACCAAGTACGACGCCTTCATGCTCGAGGACGACGGCCGCGTCGACGAGCAGATTTTCAACGAATACACGGCCCTCTCGCTCCGCTATCCGCCGCGCTTCACACAGGTGACCAATGCCGAACAGGCGCTTGCCGAACTGGCTGACCGCAACTTCGAGCTCATCATCGTCATGCCCAACATGGACAACAGCGACATCTTCGCCGAAGCCAAAGACATCAAGCGCCGCTACCCTCACATTCCCATTGTGGTGCTTACGCCTTTCTCGCGCGAAGTGAGCAAGCGCGTGGCGCGCGAAGACCTTTCGGGCATCGATTACGTGTTCTCCTGGCTTGGCAATTCCGAATTGCTCTTGGCCATCATCAAGTTGCTGGAGGACAAATGGAACGCGCCCAACGACTCGGCTTCTGTCGGGGTGCAAATCATCCTCCTCGTCGAAGACTCCATCCGCTTCTACTCCTCAGCCCTTCCCCACCTCTACCGCATCGTCCTTGAGCAGAGCCAGGAGTTCTCGAAGGAGGCACTCAACGACCACCTCAAGACAATGCGCATGCGCGGCCGCCCCAAAATCATGCTTGCCCGCACTTACGAAGAGGCCATCGAAATCTATAAGGCATACAAGGAAAACATCCTCGGCGTCATTTCCGACATGAGTTTTTCTCACAAGGGAGAGAAAGACCCCACTGCCGGCTTTGAGCTTTGCAGCTACTTCAAGGCGCAAGACCCGCACGTGCCCATCATCCTCGAATCGAGCGAGGCAGCCAACATCGACTATGCCCGCCGCCTCGGCTCGTCGTTCATCATCAAGAACTCCAAGCAGTACCCCCAAGCCCTCAAGCGGCAGGTCATGGCCCACTTCGGTTTTGGCGACTTCATCATTATAGACCCCGCCTCGGGCAAGGAAATCATGCGCATCCGCGACTTGCAGGACCTCCAGCGCAAGCTCAAGGACATCCCCGACGAATCGCTCCGCTACCACCTCTCCCACAACCACTTTTCGCGCTTTTTCTTCTCGCGCGCCATGTTCCCGCCCGCCGTCATTCTCAAGAAGGTCGACGTCTGCGAGTACAAGCACATGGAGGAGGCACGACAGCTCATCGCCAACCTCATAGTGGGCTACCGCAAGATGAAGAACGAGGGCGTCGTGGCCATCTACCAGAAGGAGCGCTTCGACGAGTACAGCAACTTCGCCCGCATCGGCAACGGCTCGCTCGGCGGAAAAGGGCGTGGTTTGGCCTTCATGGGCACGATGGTGAAGCGCTACCCCAAATTGGAACGCGAGCGTTTCTCGGTCAACATCCCCAAGACGGTGGTCATATGCACCGACATCTTCGACGAGTTCATGGAGAGCAACAACCTCTACCCCATCGCCCTGAGCGACGCGTCCGATGAAGTGATTCTGGCCGCCTTCGAGGAAGCCTCGCTCCCCAACCGCCTGCTCGACGACCTCGTGGCGCTCTTTGAGGTGGTCCACAACCCCATCGCTGTGCGTTCGTCAAGCCTCCTCGAAGATTCTCACTACCAGCCGTTTGCCGGCATTTACAAAACCTATATGATTCCGAAAGTGGAGGAGAAAACCACCATGCTCCGCCTCCTCCGCTCCGCCATAAAGGCTGTCTACGCCTCTGTCTTCTACCGCGACAGCAAGGCTTACCTCACCGCCACGCAGAACCTTATCGACCAAGAGAAAATGGCCATCGTCCTGCAAGAGGTAGTGGGCTCTAAATACAAAGCCGAGACCAAGACGGGCGAGGCAGAGTTCTTCTATCCCACACTCTCGGGCGTGGCGCGCTCGCTCAACTTCTACCCCATCGGCGACGAAACGGCAGAAGACGGCATTGCCAACGTGGCATTCGGTTTGGGCAAATACATTGTGGACGGCGGACAGACGTTGCGATTCTCTCCGCGTCATCCCCACCACATTCTCCAACTCAGTACCACCGAGTTCGCCCTCCGCGAGACGCAACGCTTCTTCTACGCCCTCGACCTCAAGAACATGGCCAACGTCTTCCAGACCGACGACGCCTTCAACCTCAGCAAGGTCATGGTGAAGGACGCCGAAAACCACGGCTCGCTCCGCTTTGTGGTCTCCACCTACGACCCCTACGACCAGGTCATCCGCGAGGGCTTCTACCCCGGCGGGCGCAAAATCATCTCCTACGCCAACATCCTGCAGCACGACCAGTTCCCGCTGGCCGACACCATCGACCGCCTGCTCCACATTGGGCGCGCCGAGATGGGCCGCCCCGTAGAGATTGAGTTCGCCATGAACATCGAGGGCGAGCAAGCCAGTTTCTACCTCCTCCAGATTCGCCCCATCGTGGACAACAAGGAGACGGTGGACGAAGACCTCTCCCTCATCGCTCCCGAAGAAACCGTCGTCACCAGTGTTATGGCGCTAGGCAACGGCATCGTCACCGATGTCTTCGACGTCATCTATGTGAAGACAGCCCAATACAACGCGGCGGACAATCCCGCCATCGCCCGCGAGGTAGAGAAACTCAACGCCGCGCTCACAGAGGAGGGGCGCAGCTACGTGCTCGTCGGGCCAGGCCGTTGGGGCAGCAGCGACTCCTGGCTGGGCATCCCCGTCAAGTGGCCGCACATCTGCAACGCCCGCGTCATCGTGGAGTGCGGACTGGAGAACTACCGCGTCGACCCCAGCCAGGGCACCCACTTCTTCCAGAACCTCACTTCTTTCGGTGTGGGCTATTTCACCATCAATCCCTATTGCCAGGACGGTGCCTTCGACGAAGCATGGCTCGACGCGCAACCCGTTCTTCACGAAACAGCCCACCTCCGCCACGTCCGCTGCGAGAAGCCCTTCGTCATCAAGATGGACGGTCACCACTCCCGCGGCGTAGTGATGAAACCGTAATTGAGGGGGCAGTCCCACCGACAGACATTCTTTTTCCTATAGGGGTTGTGTCAAAAAAAGCGAGTTTTGGCACAGCCCATTCTCTTTATATACCTACGCTTCCACCCACGCAGAATAAAATGGGATTTTCGTTTTGGCGTATTGTTCGGATTTTACTATATTTGCAGTCGCTAAGCGTTATGCGGCAGTAGCTCAGTTGGTAGAGCATTGGCTTCCCAAGCCAAGGGTCGCGGGTTCGAGCCCCGTTTGCCGCTCATCATCATGTCAGCATAGAGATTTACGAATGGCAGTCCTTATTATTATATCGATCATTGTTCTTGGTCTGGTGTTGATTGCTACCGAAAGCATCAACCGAATGAACAAGGCTGCTGTCGCTATGTTTATGGGCGTAATATGCTGGCTGCTCTACATCGGTTACGGCACAAGCTTCGTCGTGTCGGAACACCAAATTGATTTCCTTTCCTACTTATCGAACCACACGGTGAGCGCCTCCTCCGTAAAGGCGTTCATTGCCAATTCCATCTTCTTCCAGTACATCGTCAATGCGGCGGAGGTGGTGCTCTTTCTGTTGGGTACCATGACCATCGTCGAGGTGCTCAACAACAACGGCTGCTTCGACTTTGTGCAGGAGTGGCTGAGGACACGCAATCCGCGCCGCTTCTTGTGGACACTGGCGTCGTTCACGTTTATCCTTTCTGCCAATCTGGACAACCTGACGACCGTGTGCTTGATGTTGGGCATCATGCACGTGATGATTTCGGACGACAAACAGCGCATGATATTCGGTTCGGTCATCGTGGTGGCAGCCAACTGCGGCGGTGCGTTCACTGTGATTGGTGACGTGACGAGCTTGACCATTTGGATTAACGGACTGATTACACCGACCACCTATTCCGCCACAGTATTCCTTCCCTGTCTCGCAGCGCTGGTGACGATTCTGCTGCTTGTGAGCCACAGTCTGCCCCACCGGCTGAGCTTGGCACGCACCATCCCCCCCTACCGTGGCGACGACACGGTGCTCACACGTCCACAGCGCCTGCTCATGCTCCTCGTGGGCATCGGCGGACTGTGGTTCATCCCGACGTTCCACCGCATCACGCTCCTGCCGCCCTTCGTCGGGGCGCTCTGCGTGCTTTCGTTGCTGTGGATTGTGAACGAACTTTGCAACCGTTCGCTCCTGAGCAGCGACCAGATGGTAAACAAGCGCCAGCCCCTGGCGTTGCAGTACATCAGCATCCAGCACATCCTCTTCTTCATCGGCTTGACGCTCGCTTTCGGCGCCATCAAGGAGACGGGCATACTGGAACGCTTCTTCGAGTGGAGCACAATGAAACTGCACAACATATATATTATAGGTGCGGCCATGGGTTTCATCTCCGCCGTGTTCAACAACGTGACGACGGTGCTGGCCAACCTTTGCGTATTTGCCCCCGACTTGGTTCAGGCACACCCCGAACTGAACGGGAGCTTCGGCATGGACGGTCTGTTCTGGCCGCTTTTGAGCTACTCTACAGCCGTGGGCAGTTCGCTGCTCTCCATCGGCACTATGGCAGGCTTTGCCCTGATGAGAATAGAAGGCGTGAAATTGCGCTGGTATGTACGCCACATCTCTGGCAAGATTTTTGCAGGATGGGTGGTAGGCTTCTTTGTATTCTACTTCACTGCAGAATATTTCTACTAAAAACATTTCTACTAGAAACGACAACAACTTAACTAAAAACTAAAACTATCATGGGTAAAATCAGATGTATCGGCGTGATGACCTCGGGTGGTGACGCCCCCGGCATGAACGCCGCAATCCGTTCGGTAACGCGAAGCGGTATCTGCAACGGCTTCAAGGTGAAGGGCATCTATCGTGGCTACTACGGCCTCATCAACGATGAAGTGAAGACCTTCACGACGGAAGACGTGAGCAACATTATTCAGACTGGCGGTACCATTCTGCGCACCGCCCGCTGCAAAGAGTTTGAAACACCCGAAGGTCGCCTGAAGGCCTACGAAACGCTGAAGAAGGAAGGCATCGACGCCCTCATCGTCATCGGCGGAAACGGTTCGCTGACAGGCGCCATGAAATTGGCTGAAGAATACGATTTCCCCTGCATCGGACTCCCGGGCACTATCGACAACGACCTCTACGGCACTGACAGCACCATCGGCTACGACACAACGCTCAACACCATCACCGAGTGCGTGGACAAAATCCGCGACACCGCCACCTCCCACGAACGCATCTTCTTCGTCGAAGTAATGGGACGCGACGCCGGTTTCCTGGCACAGAACAGCGCCATTGCCGCCGGAGCGGAAGCCGCCATCATCCCCGAAGACTCTACGGGTAGCGACCAGCTCATCAAATTCATGGAGCGCGGCATCCGCAAGAGCAAGAAGAGCTGCATCGTCATCGTGAGCGAGAGCCCCAAGTGCGGTGCCATCTACTATGCCGACCGCGTACACAAGGAATACCCGCAATTCGACGTGCGCGTCTCCATCCTGGGTCACCTGCAACGCGGTGGCACGCCCTCTGCCCGTGACCGCATCCTCGCCAGCCGCGTAGGCGTTGGTGCTATCGAAGCCCTCGTACAGGGCCAGCGCAACGTGATGGTGGGCATCCGAAACAACGAAATCGTCTACGTTCCCTTCATCGAAGCCGTAGGCAAGCAGAAAATGATTGACAAGCAACTCATCAAGGTACTCGACGAACTGTCCATTTAATACTACAGTCCTGTCTAAGACCAAACCCAACGAGGGAGCCGCGTTTTGCAAAAAGGCAAAAACGCGGCTCCCTCTTTTATTTTGAAACGTAGTCTAGAGCAAAACCCGCCTTTCACCAGTTCTTTTTAACCCCGCATCAGAGAGGGGCAAAAAAGTCCAGAGCTATGTAGTCAAAAGCTCAGGACTAATTCTTAAAAGCTCAGGACTAATTCTCAAAAGCTCAGGACTAAGTTTTGAAAGTTCTGGTGCACGTCCCAAAACACAAGGTTGAACGCAGAAATTCCGACTTTTCCGCCGCGTTGCAGCGGGCTCGACTGTTAAAAAATGAATTCTCTCTGTAAATGCCATGCCACTTCCGAGCAAGACTTTGTTAAATAAACGAAATTTTCCGCTCATCTATTTTTGTCCAATTCCAAAATTTTGTATATTTACAGCAGACTGACTAAATTTGTTATCAAATGAATAGTACCGAAATATGAAAAAGTCCATTTTCTTTTTAATCGTGTCCGTACTGGCATACGCAGACTGCTACGCAGAGGCTGTAACCACTACAGTTGATGAACTGAAATATGAAATTTCACTAGACGAATCAACAGCAACACTAGTTGACGGCAGTAGCTACACTGGTAATAATCTTGTGGTGCCATCATCGATTACTTACAACGGAGAAACCTATACCGTCACTTCGTTGGGGAATTATTGTTTCTTCAATTGCACAAGCCTTACGAACATCACCATACCGTTTTCCGTCGCTTCGGTGGGAGAAACTTGTTTCGGAGGCTGCACCAGCCTGACAAGCATCTATGTAGATAACGCAAACACAACCTATGCCTCTGCGGATGGTGTGTTGTTCAACAAGTCGCTCACTGAATTAATTGTTCATCCCGAAGGAAAGACTGGTGCATATACGATACCTTCCTCTGTAACATCACTGGCAGAATATTGTTTCTCCAATTGCACGGGACTTACAAGCATCACCATTCCGTCTTCCGTCACGTCCTTGGGAGAAGGTTGCTTCTATGGTTGCACAAGCCTGACAGACATCGACGTCCCGTCTTCTGTAACTGCATTGGGAGAATATTGTTTCTTCAATTGCACGAGCCTTACAAACATCGAGATTCCGTCTTCCGTAAGTTATTTACCCTCAAGCTGTTTCCAAGATTGCACCAGCCTTGCAAACATCACCATTCCATCTTCAGTAATGTCGTTGGGAACTTATTGTTTCAGTGGTTGTACCAGTCTGACAAGCATTGCCCTGCCGTCTTCCTTAACTGCACTGGGTGCCAGTTGTTTCGCCAGTTGCACCGGTCTGAAAAGCATCGACCTGCCGTCTTTTTTAACGTCGCTGGGTGCCAGTTGTTTTTCCAGTTGCACAGGCCTTACAGGCATTACCATCCCAACTCATGCCACATCGCTGGGCGAACGTTGCTTCTACGATTGCATCAGCCTCACAAGCATCGACCTGCCGTCTTCTGTAACTTCGTTGGGAAATTATTGTTTCTACAATTGCACAGGCCTTACAAGCATCGGTCTTCCGTCTAATATAGACTCATTGGGGAATTATTGTTTCCGGAATTGCTCCAGCCTCACAGACATAGAACTTCCGTCTTCTGTAACGTCATTGGGGAATGGGTGCTTCTCTTGGTGCACCGGTCTAAAAAGCATCGGTCTTCCGTCTTCTCTAACATCCTTACCATCATCTTGTTTTTCCGGTTGCACAAGCCTTTCCGACATCGTTATCCCGTCGTCTGTTGCTTCGTTGGGAGATGGTTGTTTCTACTTTTGCAGCAGCCTTACAAGCATCACCATTCCGTCTTCTGTCACTTCGTTGGGAACTGAATGTTTCAGAACTTGTGGCCTCGCGGACGTGACTTTCGAGAGCACCCCCATTATTGGAACTGCTGCGTTCAGCGGGTGCGACAATATCTCAAACGTCAATATTCCCATAGGCTCGTATAATAGTTTTATTGGAAATGACATAGACAACTCTCTTAAAGAAACCGTACTGACGATGGACGGGCAAGGTTTCTCAACCATCTGCAGCATTACGGATTTGGATTTTGAGGGCACGGGCGTGACGGCCTACACCGCAAAAATAGCCAACAGCAAAGAGTATGTAACGCTGAGCGGAACAACGCAGGCTGCCGCTGGCGAGGGGCTTGTTGTGAGCGCGCCCGCCGGCATTTACGTTATACCCGCCACCTCAGGTCTGACGCGCTCTGAGAGCAACGACCTTATCGGCATAATCTCCACGGGTGAACAACCAGAAATCTCCCCTGCCGACAATTGTTACGCGCTGCGCAGCTACAATGACGGTTCGGTGGACTTCGCAAAGATTACTTCGACCGTCACTTTCCCCTACGGCGAGGCATACATACAGCTTTCCGACGTGCAGAGCGCACTGAATTTGGCCATAAAATTCAACACAGCTATGGGCATTAAAAATGTCAGCGCGGAAGAAGAGACGGAAAGTGCCTACTATACGCTCTCTGGTGTGCGCGTACAGAAACCCGCAAAAGGTCTCTATGTCCGCGACGGAAAAGTTGTACTCGTAAAGTAAAAACAACAGGGAGGCAGGCTCACGACTGCAAGGAAACGGTCATGAGCAGGACTTCTCCACCAAGACTGGAGGCTGCACAAAACTACTGGTGCAGCCTCCTTTATTTGCCCATTTCTGCCACTGAAAATGACTCCCAATTATCACTCTATTTTTCTGCCACGCCACAAAATCTGCATGATATCGGCAAAACCGCAAGAGAAAACTTCTTTAAGACAATTCGTTTTCACCATGAAATTGTGCCAAACGTCCGATTTTTAGCAGACCACTAAACTTTTACACGATAATTTAAACCGGAAAATTACGGCTGTATTAAGATAAAATGTAACTTTGCGATGGAATTCAAAAAATAACGCATAAAGCAATGAGTGGAAATAAAGTACAAAACATGGGGCGTATCTCGCAAATCATTGGTCCGGTGGTGGACGTGGTGTTCGAGACCAACGGAAAACCAGCCGACGAGGTGCTGCCCAAAATCCATGAAGCTCTTGAAGTGGTGCACCCCGACGGTCGCAAGATTGTGATGGAGGTGCAGCAGCACATCGGTGAGGACGCCGTAAGATGCGTGGCCATGGACAACACCGACGGTCTGAAACGCGGACTCGAAGTGACGCCACAGGGCGCACCTATCTCTATGCCTACCGGCCCGCAAATTAAGGGTCGCATGATGAACGTGACGGGCGACTGCATCGACGGTCTGAAGACGCTCGACAAATCGACGGGCGCCTACCCTATCCACCGCGAACCGCCTAAGTTTGAAGACTTGAAGACGAGTAGCGAAGTGCTCTACACGGGTATCAAGGTGATTGACCTGTTGGAACCGTACGCTAAGGGCGGTAAGATTGGTCTCTTCGGCGGTGCCGGTGTGGGCAAGACGGTGCTCATCATGGAGCTCATCAACAATATCGCCAAAGGACACGACGGCTTCTCGGTATTTGCCGGTGTGGGTGAACGTACCCGCGAAGGCAACGACTTGTTGCGCGAAATGATTGAGTCGGGCGTTGTGAAATATGGCAAGGCTTTCACCGAAGCCATGGAGCGCGGCGAATGGGACTTGAGCAAGGTGGACTACGACGAAATGGAGAAGAGCCAGGCCACACTGGTGTACGGCCAGATGAACGAGCCTCCCGGCGCACGTGCTTCGGTGGCGCTGTCGGGTCTTTCGATTGCAGAATCGTTCCGCGACTCGGGCGCTCAGGATGGTAAGGAAACGGACATCCTCTTCTTTATCGACAATATTTTCCGCTTCACGCAGGCAGGTTCGGAAGTTTCGGCATTGCTCGGCCGTATGCCTTCGGCGGTAGGTTATCAGCCTACGCTGGCCAGCGAAATGGGTGCGATGCAGGAACGTATTACCTCTACGAAGAACGGCTCAATCACCTCCATTCAGGCTGTGTATGTGCCTGCCGACGACTTGACTGACCCTGCTCCTGCCACAACCTTTACGCACCTCGACGCCACGACGGTGCTGAGCCGTAAAATTACTGAGCTTGGTATTTATCCCGCCGTAGACCCGCTGGACTCGACGTCGCGTATTCTCGACCCGAACGTGATTGGCAAAGCGCATTACGACTGTGCCCAGCGCGTGAAGCAAATTCTCCAGAAATACAAGGAACTGCAAGACATCATCGCTATCCTCGGTATGGACGAACTGTCGGACGAGGACCGCGAAACAGTGAACAGAGCGCGCCGCGTGCAGCGCTTCTTGAGCCAGCCGTTTACGGTAGCCGAGAAGTTTACGGGCGTGCCGGGCGTGATGGTTCCTATCGAAGAATGTATCCGTGGCTTCAACATGATTCTGGACGGCGAAGTGGACTACCTGCCCGAGCAGGCCTTCCTGAACGTCGGCACCATTGACGAAGCTATCGAGAAAGGTAAGAAACTGCTGTCGACGGCTACGGCATAAATCCCAATATCCACATGAAAGTGACGATTGTCTCTCCCGAAAAGACGCTATTCACCGGCGAAGCCACCTGCGTGGCAGTTCCAGGGAAGAAAGGGCGGTTCGAGGTGCTCAGCAACCACGCCCCCATCATGTCGACGCTGAGCGCGGGAACAGTGGAATGCAAGGGTGCCGAACCGCTGAGCATAGAGATTGACGGCGGCTTTATCGAAGTCGCACGAAATGAGGTCTCGGTGTGCGTAGAAGTGCGTCACTCTGAGGCGAACGCTTGAACGGCATGAAACTCCTGAAACCTCTTTTCGTCTTGGCAGTAGTCTACTGCATCCTCGGTCCGCTGTTGCTCTTCGCCGAAGGCAAACTCTTGGGACAGACGGCCAACCAACAAGCTCTTCCCATCACGGTGCTGGCAGTGTGCTTCTTCATCTACAGTATGTTGGTGATGACGATTTCTGCACGACTGAGGGCTGACAATTCAAAAAGAATGACAGGCTTCTATCTGATAAACAACGTGGCGAGACTGCTGGTGAGCGTACTCATACTTCTGGTCTACGCGATGTTCGTGAAGCAGAATCTGCTGGTTTTTACCGTCAATCTGTTTGTCTTCTACATAGTGACGGTGATGTCGAACAGCCTCTACAGCATCAGAAATGAATCGAATACATCGAACACAAAGAAAGTAGAAAAATGAAATACCTACAAAAATCCGGACGTTTGTGCCTCGTCGCGCTGTTGGCGCTTCTGGCCTTCCAGCCTGCCCAGATGAGGGCGGCGGAAGAGGGCGGCACGGACGTGGACGTGAAGGAGATTGTGCTCGGACACATGAGCGACGCCTACGACTGGCACATCACGACGTGGGACGGGCACCACATCTCGATTCCCCTCCCCGTCATTGTGAAAGGCGAAACGTCGGGCTGGCACGTGTTCAGCTCTTCGCGCATTGCGGAAGGCGAAACGTACGAGGGCTTCTACATCAACGAAGAGAAGAACGGCAAAATCTACGAGAAACTGACGGACGGCACGGAAGTGAGACCGCTGGATCTCTCCATCACGAAGGACGTGCTGCAGATTTGGATTGTGGTGGCACTCATGCTAACGATTTTCCTCGGTGCAGCACGCTGGTACCGCAAGCGCGACTGCAGTGCGGACGCCCCGAAAGGTTTTGTAGGCCTCGTGGAAATGTTCGTGATGATGGTCTACGACGACATCATTAAACCGAGCATCGGCGAGAAGCTCTGCAAGCCTTACGCCCCCTTCCTCCTGACGGCCTTTTTCTTCATCTTCATCACGAACCTCTTGGGGCTCCTGCCCATTTTCCCGGGCGGGGCTAACGTGACGGGCAACATCACAATCACGTTCTTCCTGGCGTTCTGCGTGATGCTCATCATCAACCTCTTCGGCAACAAGGAGTACTGGAAGGAAATCTTCTGGCCCGATGTGCCCACATGGTTGAAGCTCCCGGTGCCGCTGATGCCCGTAATCGAGCTCTTCGGTATCTTCACGAAGCCCTTCGCCCTGATGGTCCGTCTTTTCGCAAACATGATGGGCGGCCACGCCACGATTCTCTCGCTGACGTGCGTCATCTTCATCACCTGCCAAATGGGCATCGCCATCGGTGCGTCGCTCTCGTTCGTGAGCTTCCTGCTGATGATTTTCATGAACGCACTGGAACTGCTGGTGGCTTTCATCCAAGCCTACGTGTTCACGATGCTCAGCGCGGTATTTATCGGTCTGGCTCACCCCGAGCCTCACGCACACGCAGAGAAAGCATAAGCATTTAAACAACGAAATACAAAAAACAAATCAACTAAAAATCTTACAATTATGATGTTCTTATTAGCATTGTTAGAAGCAGCAGGAATTGCAAAGTTAGGTGCCGGCATCGGTGCTGGTATTGCCGCAGTAGGCGCTGGTATTGGTATTGGCCGCATCGGTGGCTCTGCCATGGAAGCTATAGCCCGTCAGCCCGAATCGACGAGCGATATCCGTAGTAACATGATCATCATTGCAGCCCTCGTTGAAGGTGTGGCCTTCTTCGCTGTGATTGTCTGCCTCCTCTGTCTTTTCCTCTAAATCTCAAAAAGGCGTAAATTATGCAGCTGCCATCCATTCTAAGTCCGGACTTAGGTTTGCTGTTCTGGATGCTCGTCGCATTCCTCATCGTGTTCGTCGTGCTGGCGAAATACGGTTTCCCCGTCATCATCAAGATGGTGGACGACCGTAAGAACTACATCGACGAATCGCTGAAGAACGCCCGCGAGGCCAACGAGAAACTGGCAAACATCAAGTCCGAGTGCGAAAACATCCTGAAGGAAGCCCACGAACAGCAGGCGCAAATCCTGAAGGACGCGATGGCGACTCGTGACAATATCATCAAGGACGCCCGCGAAAAGGCCCTCGCAGAGGGACACAGGCTCCTGGATGAGGCAAAGGCACAAATCTCTGTCGAAAAAGAGAATGCCCTGCGTGACATACGCAGCACAGTCGCAGATTTATCTGTGCAGATCGCAGAAAAAGTCATGCGCCGCCAACTCGAGAAGGATACCGAACAGGAGCAATACATTGAAAGACTACTCAACGAATTGACTCCTAAGAACTAACTACTTAACGAAAAAGTAAGGTTATGGATATAGGTATCGTATCAGTTCGCTACGCCAAGGCGCTTCTCAGATTTGCCACAGAGAACAAAGAAGAAGAGCGCGTTTACAAGGAAATGAACGCACTGGCCGGAGTGTTTACCAAACTGCCCCAAATGCAGGCTGCCATGCTCAACCCCGTTCTGACACAAGCGCAGAAGGTGGAACTGCTGAAGGAGGCTTGCGGCGGAAAAGCAGACTTGACGGCTTCGGTCACGAAGTTCATCGACTTGGTCACGACGAATAAGCGTGCGGACCTGATGATGTTTATCGCAAACTCCTACATCACTCTATACCGCAGGAGCAAGCACATCATAAAAGGCCGGCTCATCGTTCCCAAAGCCATCAGCGACAGCGTCAGCAAGAAGTTGCGTGACATTGTGGAACAACAAACTGACAGCCACGTGGAGTTTGAAGTCCTCGTAGACAAGAACATTGAGGGAGGATTTATTCTCGAATATGATACCTACCGCTTGGATGGAAGTCTCAGGACGCAACTTGACAGACTTCATCGTGCGCTCAAGAATTAAAAGTAACTCGACTTTGCCCGCACACAGCTCTACCCCAGCCTGAGCCCAGACTCCCCGTCTGCACGAAGGCAACAGGACAGCACCGTACGGCAAAGCCCCACAAACATAACACATGCCAAACAATATCAAACCCAGTGAAGTGTCGGATGTTCTCCTCAAGCAACTGAAGGACATCGATACCAATATAAAGTTTGAGGAAGTCGGAGTGGTGCTCACCATTGGTGATGGCGTGGCTCGTATCTACGGACTGACGGGCGTCACGGAAAACGAACTTATCGAGTTCGAGAATGGCGTGATGGCCGTGGCCATGAACCTGGAAGAGGACAACGTCGGCGCCGTGCTCCTTGGTTCCTCTGAGGGCATCAAGGAAGGCCAGAGCGTGAAGCGCACCGGCCGCGTGGCTTCCATCGAAGTCAACGAGAACATGCTGGGCCGCGTCATCAATCCGCTGGGACAGCCCATTGACGGAGGCAACGAAATCGCGGGGGAGAAATTCCTCATGCCGCTCGACCGCAAGGCACCGGGCGTGATTTACCGCCAACCCGTGAACCAGGCGCTCCAGACCGGTCTGAAGGCCGTGGACTCCATGATTCCTATAGGCCGCGGACAGCGCGAGCTGATTATCGGCGACCGACAGACCGGTAAGACGGCCATCGCTATCGACACCATCATCAACCAGAAAGAGAACTTCGCCAATGGCGACCCCGTCTACTGTATCTATGTGGCCATCGGGCAGAAGGCTTCGACGGTGGCAAATATCGTGAACACGCTCAAGGAAAGCGGTGCCCTACCCTACACCATCGTCGTGTCGGCTACGGCTGCCGAACCTGCCGCACTCCAGTATTTTGCCCCGTTCGCAGGTGCAGCCATCGGCGAATACTTCCGCGACCGTGGTCTGCACGCCCTTGTGGTCTACGACGACCTCTCCAAGCAAGCTGTGGCTTACCGCGAAGTGTCGCTGATTCTCCGCCGTCCGTCAGGACGTGAGGCCTATCCAGGCGACGTGTTCTACCTCCACTCCCGTCTGCTGGAACGTGCTGCAAAAATCAACAACCAAACCGAGGTGGCCGAAAAGATGAATGACCTCCCCCCCAGCTTGCAAGGCAAGGTCAAGGGCGGCGGTTCGCTCACGGCGCTCCCCATTATCGAGACGCAGGCCGGTGACGTGTCGGCATATATCCCGACGAACGTCATCTCCATCACCGACGGACAGATTTACCTCGACACGAACCTCTTCAACCAGGGCTTCCGTCCTGCCATCGACGTCGGTATCTCCGTAAGCCGTGTAGGTGGTGCCGCACAAATCAAGAGCATGAAGAAGATTGCTGGTACGCTCAAGATTGACCAGGCACAATACCGCGAACTGGAATCGTTCTCCCAGTTCTCTTCGGACATGGATGCCGTAACGGCCATGACCATCGACCGCGGACGCAAGAACAACCAGTTGCTCATCCAGGCACAATACAGCCCGATGCCCGTCGCCGAGCAGGTGGCCATCCTCTACTGCGGCACGCACGGCCTGCTGAAGGATGTGCCCCTTGACAAGGTGCGCGACTTCCAGGACAACTTCCTGCAAATCATGCGCACCAACCATGCTGAGGACGTTCTCAACGCGCTGAAGCAGGGCAACATCACCGATGAAGTCTGCAAGACGATTGAGAGCGTAGCCGCTCAGGTTGCTGAACAATACAAATAAGCAAACACTATGGCTTCACTCAAGGAAGTAAAAACAAGAATATCTACGGTCAACAACACGCGGAAGATTACGAGTGCCATGAAAATGGTGGCTTCCTCGAAACTCCACCGCGCGCAGCAGGCCATAGAGAGCATGCGCCCATACGAGACCTGCCTTAACAAGATGATGTCCACCTTCGTCTGCAACATGGAAGGTGAGCTGTCGTCTCCCTACGCTGTGAAGCGCGACGTGAAGCGGGCGGCTTTGGTGCTCTACACCTCCAACTCCAGCCTCTGCGGCGGTTTCAACGGCAATGCCATTAAGACTGTCCGCAAGGCGGTGAACGACTACCGCGCCAAGGGCACAGAGGTGGTCAAGGTGTACGCGCTGGGCAAGAAAGGCCAGGAAGCCGTCCGCAAGGGCGGTTTCACGAGCGACGACTACTCGCGCATTCTCGACCATCCCGCTTACGACAAGGTCTGCGAGATAGCCCAAGAACTGATGGCACAATACGCCGCCGGTGAGATTGACGAAGTTGTCATGATTTACCACCACTTCAAGAGTTCGGCCACCCAGGTGCTCACACAAGAGACGTTTCTGCCCATCCGCCTTGAAGCCATGCAGAATGCGACCGAGACGGCGCAGACTAGCTCGCTCAACTACATCGTAGAGCCTTCAGTGGAGGAAGTGGTCAGTGAACTGATTCCGAAGGCACTCTGCCTGAAGCTCTTCACCGCCCTACTCGACAGTCTGGCAAGCGAACACGCCGCCCGCGTCATTGCTATGCAGGTGGCAACAGACAATGCCGACGAACTGCTCCGCGAACTGAAGTTGACCTACAACAAGACGCGCCAGCAAGCCATCACGAACGAGTTGCTCGATATCGTGGGTGGTTCCGCGCAGTAAATCGCTCACTACTTACACTACCAAGATAAAGACCGCACGGCTGAAGGCTGTGCGGTCTTTTTGTTTGTGACATCAAAATCGAACATTGAGAAACTATTCTGGAAACAGTATCGACAACCTCCTTACCTTCTGAAAGTTAGTCCAGAGAGATTCAAACTTTTTCCAGCGTTTTAAAACTCCACGCCAGAGCTGCCAAAAATTATCACGGAACTAATTTAAAGGGAACGATATACCTGTTGTCCTCGTGCAATTTATTGGCACATAAATGGGCTATGAGCCCAATTTTTATAGGACTATCTGTATCAA
>JAUNOO010000100.1 GCA_030531095.1 Bacteroidales bacterium | reverse complement strand
GATAATTCCTTGATAGCTCAGGACTAGTTTTCAATAGCACGGGACTAATTTTCGGTTTATCAAGACGTAGTTTATGGCGCGCGAAGATAAATATTTATTACTCCCCTTCCGACTTCGCCACTTCTTTTTCTACCTTTCCATAACACTCTAACAATAAAGCGTTTATGAATTTCATTTCAGAAAAATGGGCGGTGCCGAAATTTGGAAACCAAATAAAATCCTGTACCCCCTACGAGAGTTGTTAAAAAAATGCGATTCTCGACATCAGTTTGAGGGGGCTTTACATTATAACGTATTGCAAGCCTCCCATTCATTTTTAGCGGCTACATTTCTCACTAGTAAAAACACAACGAGGCTGCGCCGACGTGGGCACAGCCTCGTTGTGAGTTTATATATAATAAGGTGTTGGCGGACTTAGATGTTTGCCACGCGCATGATGTCGGCAAATACGCCTGCGGCGGTGACGTCGGCACCGGCACCGTAGCCCTGAATGAGCATGGGGTACTCGCGGTAACGCTCGGTCGTGAGCAAGATGATGTTGTTGGAGCCTTCGAGGTCGTAGAAGGGGTGACCCAAGGGGATTTCGCGGAGGCTGACGCTCGCGCCACTTTCGCTCCACTCTGCCACGAAGCGCCAGCGCTTCTGTTCGGCGAGGAGGCGCTTGCGCTCCTCCTCAAACTTTGCGTCGAGTTCGGGCAGGCGCTCCCAGAAGTTCTCCAGACTGCCGTCGAAGAGGTCTTGGGGGATGAAGAGGTGACGCTCCACGTCGGTGGTCTCGAGGCGGTAGCCGCTCTCGCGGGCAAGGATGGTCAGTTTGCGCACGACGTCCTGACCCGAAAGGTCGATGCGCGGGTCGGGTTCGCTGTAGCCGCACTCCTTGGCTTGGCGTACCGCCTGGCTCAGGCTGACGTCTTCGGAAAGGGTGTTGAAGACGTAGTTGAGCGTGCCGCTGAGCACCGCCTCGATGCGGAGAATGTGGTCGCCCGAGCCGGTGAGGTCGCCGATGGTGTTGATGATGGGCAGACCGGCGCCGACGTTGGTCTCGAAGAGGTACTTCACGCCGCGTTCGCGGGCGGTGTGCTTCAGTTCGAGGTAGTCGTCGTAGGACGAGGAGGCGGCAATCTTGTTGGCTGCCACCACGGAGACGTTGCGCGAGAGGAGCTTGCGGTATTGCGCCGCAGCTTCTGCACTGGCAGTGCAGTCTACGAAGACGGAGTTGAAGATGTTCATCTCGGCTATCTCGTCGACCATACGTTCCACGCCGCCCTGCACGCCGTTGTCGAGGGCTTCGCGATAGTTGGCAATGTCGATGCCGTCGCGGCAGTAGGCGGCTTTTGTGCGGCCGCAGACGCCTACGAGGTTTATTTTCAGACCGCGCTCACGCATGAGGGATTCGCGCTGGGCGGCGATTTGCTGGAGCAGACTGTTGCCCACGGTGCCGGTGCCGCAAACGAAAAGGTTGAGTTCCTGGTAGTCGCTCAGGAAGAAACTGCTGTGGAGGACGTTGAGCGACTTGCGCAGCAAACTGCGGTCGACGACGAAGGAGAGGTTCATCTCGAGCGCACCGAGACCCATGGCGTGGATGCTGATGCCGTTGTGGCCGAGCACGCTGAAGATTTTTCCGGCAATGCCGGGGGTGTGCTTCATGCGTTCACCCACCACTGCCACTGTGGCGAGGCCGTCGAGCAGTTGGGCGGGGTTCATGGCGCCTTCGGCAATTTCCTTCTTGAACTCCTCGTCGAGCAGGCGGCACGCCAGACGGCCGTCGGCAGGGGTGGTACAGATGGACGTGCTGGTCTCGGAAGAGGTCTGCACGACCATGAAAGCGCTCACGCCGCCGTCAGCCAGCGTGGTGAAGATGCGGCGGTTGACGCCGAGCACGCCCACCATCGACATACCGCTCACGGTGACCATGCTGGTCTCGTTGATCGACGAGATGCCGCGCACGGGGCGGGTGGAAGCGTCGACGTTGCGACGGATGACGCTGCCCTGCGCCTTGGGGTTGAGGGTGTTCTTGACGTAAATGGGGATATTCTCGGCGCAGACGGGGAAAATGGTGGGGGGATAGACCACCTTTGCGCCGAAGTTGCAAAGCTCTGTGGCTTCGCCGTAGGAAAGTTCGGGGATGGTGTAGGCCTGCGGTATGATGCGCGGGTCGGCAGTGAGGAAGCCGTCGACGTCGGTCCAGATTTCGAGCACGTCAGCCTGCAGGGCGGCGGCGATGATGGCGGCAGTATAGTCGGACCCGCCGCGGCCGAGGTTGGTCGTCACGCCCGACTGCAAGTCGCTGGAGATGAATCCGCCCATGACTGCCACGGGGCAGCGCTCGGCAAACGTTTCGCGCACAAGGCGGTTGGTCGCGTCGAAGTCGACCAAGTGCTTGGCGCCGAGGCGCACGGTCTTGATGAAGGTGCGCGAGTCGTAGTGGCGCGCACCATTGATGAGGGCGGCGGCAATGATTGACGAAAGGCGCTCGCCGTAGGCAACAATGGCGTCGGCTGTCTTGGGTGTGAGATCCTGAATGAGGAATACGCCGTGGAGGATGCTCTGGAGTTCGTCGAAGAGGGCATCGATGGCGGCAGTGGTGTCAGCCTGCTTGGAAGCCGGAACGACGTCGGCAATCATCTGGTGATGGCGTGCCTGCAGTTCGTCGACGAGGGTGGTATATCCGGCGTCGGTTGCCGCAGCCTGGTGCGATACGGCAATAAGTTTGTCGGTCACGCCGCCAAGGGCGGAGACCACTACGATGACAGGTTGCGCCGTCTCCTCAACAATGCGCTTGACGTTGGTGATGCTTTTGGCCGTCCCCACGGACGAGCCTCCAAATTTCAGTACTTTCATTACAGGATGTAGGGGTATTAGGTATTGATGTCTGTGCCCGCGGATTTGTCGCCCACGCGTGCGGCGGGGACGCGGCGGACACCGTTTTTCTGTATTTCTCCCCGCCGTGCTTGGCGCGAGGGGTATTTGGGGGGCAAAGATACAAAAAATCTTTTACCTCAAAGAAAGCTTACAGGGGATATTGCACGGCGGACGCAGATATGGGCAAATCAAAGCGGCAAGCCCGAGGGCTCACCGCTTTGATTTGTATTGGAAAAACAGGAAGAAACGCGGGCGTCACTTCTTGGCTGCAAGTGCTGCCAGCGCACCGCCTACGAGGGGAGCGACGATGAACAGCCAAAGCTGCGAAAGGGCTGGGCCTCCTTCAAAAATGGCGGGGCCGATGGAGCGGGCGGGGTTGACCGAGGTGCCGGTGATGGGGATGCAGACGATGTGGATGAGCACGAGCGTCAGACCGATGGCGAGGCCGGCAAACTGTCCTGCGCCGTTCTCGGCGTCGGTGGTGCGGAGTACGACAAAGACGAAGATGAACGTGAAGACGATTTCGGCAATGAGCGCCGGCACGAGGTTGCCCTCAGCAAAAGCATTGGCACCCGTCTCTGTATCACCGGGGGCGACGCTACCGCTATGGACAATGGCAAAGATAATGGCTGAACCCACGATGGCACCAATGACCTGAGCCACCATATAACCGCAAGCCTCTCCAGCTTTCATGCGGCCGCTAAGCCATACGCCAAGCGTAATGGCGGGATTGATGTGGCAACCCGAAATGGGGCCGATGGCATACGCCATAGCTACCACGGCAAGACCGAAGGCAAAAGCGATGGTCAACACGGCGGCCACGCTTGTGGCTCCACCATTGAATACTGCTGCGCCGCAGCCGAGAAGCACCAGCACCATTGTGCCGAGTCCTTCAGCGAGATACTTGTTTGACATACGAAACGATTTTGATAAAGGGTTCGGTCGTAACTTACTCACTGACAAGGGCGGTCGAACCCGTTGCCCCACCCCGGCAGGCTTCCGAAAGGGATGACGTTGGTTGTTACAAACTTACACATTTTTACAAGACGAAGCGCCGCCAAGTTGCTATTTTTAGTTTTTCTTAAAATAACACTGGCGGCGCTTTGCGGGTTGTGCTGAGATTTGTCAGCAAAAAGCGGGCGGCTAATCGTAAAGCCGACTTTACAATTTCACTTTCTTCTTGACGGCCTTCGACTCGTTCTGGATGCGGTCGAGGGCAGTGACGACGTAGGTGTACTTCGTCTGACCGTTCACGTAGGGAAGCTTGATGAAGGTTTCGGGCGTGATGGTGACGAGGTTGGCAGGGGAGTCGATGTTGACTTTCTCGCCCGGAGCGAATCGGTAGACGGCATAGTAGCGGGCGCGGTCCATTTCGGTTTTGGCTTTCGGCGCGGTCCAGAAGAGATAGTAGCCGTCGGGCATCCACATGGCCTTGACCTTGCGCGGCTTGCGCGGCGTTTCGTCGTCGATGAAGGGCATGAGCGGTTGCAGGGCGGGGTGGCTTTGGTAGGTCTGCTGGAGGGCGGTGGCATAGTTGCCCTCGTTGCGCACCACGGCTGCCGAATACCACAGGCAGTTGCCGTCGATGCCGGGCAGCGAGCGCTGCAGGCGGAACTTCTCAGCCATCTGGTTGACGGCAGGGTTGTTGAGGTCGGCGGCACGCACCGTGCGCTCCACGTCCTGACCGATGAAGAGCGGGCGGCCTGCGGCGTAGCGCGACCACCAGCGCACAAGGCGGTCATAGTCTGCCACCTTATGCCCGATTTCCCAGTACACCTGCGGCACGGTATAGTCCACCCAGCCCTTGTTTATCCAGTAGAGCACGTCGGCATATAGGTCGTCGTAGTTCTGCAAGCCTCCCGTGTCGCTGCCCGGGATGTTGCTGCCGGCTTTCGCGTTGTGGTAGATGCCGAAGGGCGACACGCCGAACTTCACCCAAGGTTTGGCGGCGTGGATGGAGTCGTGAAGCATCGAGATGAAGCGGTTCACGTTGTGGCGGCGCCAGTCTGCGCGGTCGGCGATGCCGTTGCCGAAGCGCGCGTAGGTGTCGTCGTCAGGAATGGCAAGCCCTGCCACGGGATAGGGGTAGAAATAGTCGTCGATGTGCAGGCCGTCCACGTCGTAGCGGCGCACGATGTCGGCGGCGATGTGGCAGATATAGGCGCGGTTCTCCTGCAAGCCTGGGTCGAGGATGATGAGTCCGTCATAGGCGAAGCAGCGCTCGGGGTGCTGCACGTAGTAGTGGGTCGCCGCCAACTCGGTCGTGCCCTTCGTCTTGCCGCGGAAGGGGTTTATCCAGGCGTGGAGCTCCATGCCGCGCTTGTGGCATTCGTTGACCATCCACTCCAGCGGGTCCCAATAGGGATGGGGCGCCTTGCCCTGCTGGCCCGTCAGGAAGCGCGTCCACGGTTCGTAGGGACTGGCATAGAGGGCGTCGCCCTCGCCGCGCACCTGGAAGATGATGGTGTTGACGCCGCAACTCTGCAACACGTTGAGTTGGTTGGTCAGGTTGGCCCGCATCTGGTCGCGGCTCATGCCCTGGAACTGGCCGTTGATGATTTGTATCCACGCCCCGCGAAATTCGCGCTTGGGCAAAGTCTGGTTTTGCGCCACGCCCGAGAGGGTGCAGAGCAGCAGGATGAAGGAGAATAGCTTTCGCATGAAAAAAGAGGTGATAGGATTTGAGCCACAAAGTTAACAGATGTTTCTCAAATCGCAAAGCATTAGTTTCAGAAACTGTCTCTTCCTTGTAATATAAAGTGGGGTTGATACGTTGTGTGGGGGAAGTCAGACGCCCGGGCGTCCCATTTGTTGGCGGTATTCCTTGGGTGAAAGTCCGAGGTGGGCCTTACAGAATTTTCCGAAGAACGACAGGCTTGGGAATTTGAGCGCAAAGGCTATTTCCTTGATGGTCTTGTCGGTGTATTTGAGTTCGTGCGCCACAATTTCGGCGGTACATTCGTGAATCCATTCGAGGGCTGTGCGCTTGCTCACGCTCTTCACTACGGTCGACAGGTATTTTGGCGTCACGTGGAGTTGGTTGGCGTAGGCGGTCACCGAGCGTTCTCGGCCTTTGCCCTCGGTGAGCAGACGCAGGAAGTTGTTGAATATCCAGTCCTCCCGCTTCACGCTGCGCGCCGCCGGCACTGATGGCGATATGCGCCGCGTCATGATTGAGCAGAGTTCGCAGAGCAGCACCTGGAAGAGCGCGTCCATCCCCTCCTTCTGGAAGAGGTCGATTTCCTGCGCCGACTTGGCCTTGATGAGGTCGTAGTAGCAACAGAAGATGTTAGTTTCGGGTTTGTCGAGCAGAATAACAGAGTGGTCCTTGCGGTATTCGATGATGCCGAACAGGTCTTTTCCCGTCCAGAGCACATTGCGACGGATGGCACCCGACGACAAACCAAGGATTTTGCCCTTGAAGTCGGGGCTGTAACGGCGTTTGCTTACATAACTGTAGGGGAGGCAGAAGGCGGCGTCGCCTTCGTGCAGCGTGTAGGGCAGGTTATCAACAATGCAGGACATTTCGCCCTTGAGGCAGACTGCCCAGATTGGCATATCGAGCCTTACCGGCAGGTCGCCGTCAGAGAAGTCTTTGAAATTGTCAAGCAGAAAAATATTCTCGTCCACATAGGTAGCTACTCCGCTATCACGAACGAATTCAATACCAAAGGCTTCCATGTTTTTCTTGTCACTCATTCTCACAAATGCATCAATTTTATCTGATGCAAAGTTGGCAATATCGGCGCACTCTACAATAGCCGAAAGGTGGAATAATGTGTTCTATTCTTCTTTTTTAAGATTTGGCAAACGCACTTGGCAAAATTGAACTTAAATCGGCACCATTTCTTTGTCGTCGACTGGCTTTCTGAACACCTCCCGACTTCCACTGGCGCGGCTGTCCCTTTTCGCCACAGATATAAGAAATTTCGACAGATTTTTGCCAGAAAACGCGAGCCGCACCGAAAATAGATGTATATTTGCCTCTCGCAAAAATCAGCTTATGGCAGACAAACAGAAAGTGGCGCTGGTACTGTCCAGCGGCGGCGCGCGCGGCTTCGTCCACATCGGCGCCATCGAAGCCCTCGAGGAGGCGGGGTTCGAAATCACCTCCGTGGCTGGCACGTCAATGGGCGCGCTCATCGGCGGAATGTACGCGGCGGGCAAGCTCGAGGAAGTGAAAGCGTGGATGGTCTCGCTCGACCGCAAGCAGGTGCTCTCGCTCGTCGACTTCAGCCTGAGCCTCAACCATGTGGTCAAGGGCGAGCGCGTGATGGACGCCCTTGCCAAAATAGTCCCCGACGTCGACATCACCTCCCTGCCGTTGCCCTTCTGCGCCGTGGCTGCCGACGTGCAACACGGCTGCGAAGTCGACTTCGAGAGCGGCAGTCTGCTCCGCGCCGTCCGCGCCTCCATCTCCATCCCCTCCTTTTTCCGCCCCATGCACACGGGTGACGACGTGCTGATTGACGGCGGCGTGGTGAACCCCATTCCTGTCAACCGCGTGAAGCGCACCGAGGGCGACATACTCGTGGCGGTCAACGTCAACGCGCCTGCCGACCCCTATTTTGACGAGCTCCGCGTGCAGGCACGCCAGCGACTCAAGTCGTTGGGCTCTGCCCTTTGGCAGCGCATTCTCCCCGAGGGGCAGAACGTGGACAGCAACTACTACACGCTACTCTCCAAGACGTTCTCGCTCATGATTCAGCAGAGCACAAAATGCCACCTCCAACTGGTGCAGCCCGACATCTGCGTCGACATCCCCGTCAACCGCTTCGGCGGTTTCGACTACGACCGCGCCGACCGCATCGCCCGCGCCGGCAAGAGTGCCATGCGCCGCGCCATTGCAGAATATCGCGCCAACCATTGAGGGCAAACGCCCACCTATACCTATTATATATAATCGGTGTGCCGGATTTCTGGCACGCCGATTTTATTTATTCCACCACCCACTCTGTTTCTGAAACGTCTTCCCCTGTAACTGAAACGCCAGCCCGCGATTTCTAAGCCTTGGCAAAAGCCATTACCACCCAGACCTGAGCCATCAAAAACTAGTCCAGAGCTTTTGGGTAAAAAGCTCTGGACTAATTTTAAAAAGCTCAGGACTAAGTAGTCAAAAGCTCTAAGTTTGCAGTTGATAATGGAAAGGATAAACGTAGGACTCTCTT
>JAUNOO010000099.1 GCA_030531095.1 Bacteroidales bacterium | reverse complement strand
TTCCCAAAGCTCAGGACTAGTTACCCAAAGTTCAGGACCAGGCCTAAAAACGCGGGGCGTGAAATTCGGATATGCTCTTGAAGAATCCGAATTTCACGCCCCTTTTTGCAGCGCAAAGTATTTGTGAATGAAAGAGTTTTAAGATTTGCGTTCCAGTTCCTGAAGTTCTTCCATTTTCTTCGTGGCGAGGAATTCGTAGACGCCACAGAGGTGTTCGCGGACGCGGCCGTGGCCAAACTCGTAGACTTTCGTGGCGAGACCGTCGAGGAAGTCGCGGTCGTGGCTCACGCAGATGAGCGTGCCGTCGAAGTCGCGGAGCGCCTGTTTGAGCACGTCCTTCGTGCGGAGGTCGAGGTGGTTGGTGGGCTCGTCGAGGATGAGCAAATTGACGGGCTCGAGCAGGAGTTTGAGCAGTGCCAGGCGGGTGCGTTCGCCGCCCGAAAGGACTTTGACCTTCTTCGTACTGGCCTCACCGCCGAACATGAAAGCGCCGAGGAGGTCGCGGATTTTGTTGCGCACGTCGCCCTTCGCCACGTCGTCGATGGTCTGGAACACAGTCAGTTCCTCGTCGAGCAGAGAGGCCTGGTTCTGCGCGAAATAACCAATCTGGACGTTGTGACCCAGCGTGAGCGTGCCCTCATGCTCCAGTTCGCCCATAATACACTTCACGAGCGTGGACTTACCTTCGCCATTGCGACCCACGAATGCCACCTTGTCGCCGCGTTCTATCGTGAGTGACACCCCCGAGAAGATACGTTTTTCGCCGAAAGCCTTGCCTACGCCGTCCATCGTGACGGGGTATTGCCCGCTGCGGGGAGAGGGCGGGAACTTGAGGCGGAGCGACGACGTGTCCTCCTCGTCTACCTCCACGAGTTCGAGTTTTTCGAGCATCTTCACGCGGCTCTGCACCTGGAACGTCTTGGAGTACGTGCCCTTGAACCGTTCAATGAAATCCTTCGTTTCCTGAATCATTTTCTGCTGCTCCTCATACTGCTTCATCTGCTGCTCGCGGCGTTCGGCGCGCAGGCGGAGGTAGTCGGAGTAGTTGACTTTGTAGTCGTAGATGCGCCCCATTGTCACCTCGATGGTGCGGGTCGTGATGTTGTCCACAAATTTGCGGTCGTGGCTGATGACGACGACCGCCTTGCCGTTGCTGACGAGGAAATCCTCCAGCCAGCCGATGCTCTCGATGTCGAGGTGGTTGGTGGGCTCGTCGAGGAGGAGCACGTCGGGGTTGCGGAGGAGCATTTTCGCCAGTTCGATGCGCATGCGCCATCCGCCAGAAAATTCGCTCGTCTGCCGACCGAAGTCTTTGCGCTCGAAGCCGAGACCGAGAAGCGTTTTCTCCACGTCCTCCTCAAAGTGGGTCATGTCGATGGCATAGAACTTCTCGCTCATCGTCGCCACCTGTTCGATAAGTGCCATGTAGTCGTCGCTCTCATAGTCGGTGCGCTCGGCGAGTTGACTGTTGAGCGCCTCAATCTGAGCCTCCATTTCGTGGAGATGGGCAAACGCCTGACTCGCTTCTTCAAAGACCGTGCGGCCGTCCTCAGTCATGAGGTGCTGCGGCAGGTAGGCAATGACCGTGTCGCGCGGGGCAGACACAGTGCCGCGCGAAGGTTGGCGCATGCCAGCAAGGATTTTGAGCAGCGTACTCTTGCCCGCGCCGTTCTTTCCCATAAGGGCGATGCGGTCTTTCTCGTTGATGACGAAGGATATGTCTTTGAAAAGGGTGGTGCCGCCAAATTCGACGGTCAGTCCATCTACTGATACCATTGCTTATTTACTACGTTAATAATGGGGCAGTCGCAGCAGGACACTTCCTGCCTCGACGCCAACGAGGTGCAAAGGTACAACTTGTTTTCAAAAAAACACCACCCGACAGCACTCTGCGCCTGCAAAACATTCGCTCAGAATGTCGCAAAACTGCCGACACACTCACATGGTCAAGGGGATGGAGGAGCTTTATTCCTCCTCGTCGATTCTCTCCAGTTTGAATATGACGGGGCGTGTACCATCATTGCAACACGTCACCATCATCTTCTCATCGTTTGTCCATCCCTTCATAATGGAGCCTCCCTGCAAAGCGGCATACACATAGCGACTGATGCAGTCCCAAGCCTCTGAACAAAACCGTCCGTCAAGCATATGGAAAAAATTGTCGCTGTCCACCATGATTTCCTGACCTTCATGAAAGTAGGGGCAAGGACCTGACTGAGGGTCGGCCAGATACTTTTCCTGCAAATCTTTGTAGCACTCTCGTCTGAGAACCGTAATCTTACACTTGTGTTTCATCTTTGTTTTATTGTCATTTTTCATACTTGCGGCTGCCTGTTCCGCTCCCATGATTGTTTGAAAGTGGGGCGCCACCGATATTGCCAGGGCGGACACGCCCGCCCGCTTCAGAAATTCACGTCTGTCCATTTCTCATTTTTGGCGCAAAGTTAACCAGTTGTCTCTACTCTTGCAAGTACAGACAAATTATTCACGTAGGGATAATTTTGTCATAGACCACACGTTCATCCCTGGAAACTTTATTATTTTTGCAGTACAAAACCATTTATAGAAACTCACATGTACAAGAGGAAAATACCCTTCGACATCGAGTGCGGAGTTAAGATTGCCATGGAGGTCATAGGTGGCAAGTGGAAGGCCTGTATCATTCAGAACCTGAACGGTCGCACCATGCGCCCGAGTGAACTCCACCGGTTGTTTGCCGATGCAAATCCTCGCGTCATCAACCAGCAACTGAAGGAACTGGAGACACATGGCATGATAAGGAAGAAGATATTTGCCGAACTGCCGCCCCACACCGAATACTCTATTACGGAAGAAGGGAAAAGCCTGATTCCCATCATAGATATGCTGAGACAATGGGGCGAAAATTTCCGTCCGAAAATGGTAACCCTCCTAGAAACCAACCAAGAACAATGAACCTGTTTTCATTCAAGCATTTAGCATGCGCTGCATCAGTGCTCGCCGCTGCACTGGTCAGTCTGTCTCCCGCCGCGGCGCAATCCGAGACGTTCACCGTCCTGCAATGGAACATCTGGCAGGAAGGCACTATGGTGGAAGGCGGCTACGACGCCATCGTCGACGAGATTGTCCGCCTCAAGCCCGACTTTGTCACGCTGAGCGAAGTGCGCAACTACCACGGCTCGAACTTTGCCCAGCGCATCACCCAGTCGCTCCGCGAACGCGGCGAAACGTACTACAGCTTCTACAGCTACGATTCGGGGTTGCTGAGCCGCTACCCCATCACCGACTCGCTCACCGTGTTTCCCGAAAAGGGCGACCACGGCAGCATCTACCGCCTCCGCGGCGAGGCGCGCGGACATAAGTTTGCCGTCTACACTGCCCACCTCGACTACCAAAACGACGCCTACTACGACGTGCGCGGCTACGACGGCAGCACGTGGAAACCCATCCCCACGCCGCCGAGCGTGGAGGAGGTGCTCCGCCGCAACGACCTCTCGCAGCGCGACGACGCCATCCGCCGCTTCATCGCCCAGGCTGAGCAGGACGCTGCCGAGGGTTACATCGTCGTGCTGGGCGGCGACTTCAACGAGCCGTCGCATCTGGACTGGACCGCCGCCACGCGCTACATGTACGACCACCGCGGCTTCGTCATTCCCTGGACGGTGACGACGCTCCTCGCCGAAGCGGGCTACACCGACGCCTATCGCGCCGTCTACCCCAATCCGCTGACGCACCCTGGCTTCACCTATCCCGCCGACAACCCCGCCGTGCCCGTCAGCCGCCTGACATGGGCGCCGCGCGGCGACGAACGCGAACGCATCGACTACCTCTTCGTCAAGGGCGACGGCGTGAGCGTCACTGACTGCCGCGTCTTCGGTCCCTCGGGCAGCATCGTCTACAGCCAGCGCCGCGAGAACCCCACCAACGAGGCGTTCATCAAACCGCTCGGCGTCTGGCCCACCGACCACAAGGGGGTCTGGATGAAGATTGAGGTGAAATGAACCCGCAATACTTTCAGTTCCTATATAATAATTGTATGATGAATACCTGTTCCCACATTTTCCGCGCTTGCAGCCTCGTGGCTCTGGCTTGCCTGATGTGCCTCCCCGCCGCACGCGCCCAGCAGATTTCCTCGCTGCCATACTATCCCGACGCACTCGGCGTGTCGGCGCCCTTTGCGGGGCTCATCGGCGACCGCCTCGTCGTGGGCGGCGGCTGCAACTTCCCCGACGTGCCCGTCGCCGACGGTGGCAAGAAGGCTTTCTACGACAACGTCTACGTCCTCGACCTCGCCCAGCCCGCCGAATGGCAGACCGAGACTCCCCTCCCCGCCCCCTTGGCTTACGGCGCGACGGCACAGACCGCCGACGGATTGGTCTGCATAGGCGGACAGAGCGTGGACGGCTCTAAGACAGACGTTTACCTCATGAAGTCCAGCGCCGACAGCCTTTCCTACGAAGTCCTGCCGTCCCTCCCCGTCGCCATCGACAACGGCGGCGCCGTCAGCATCGGGCGCACGGTCTACGTGACGGGCGGACAGCAGTCCGACGGCGGATGCGGCCTCTTCGCCCTCGACTTCGACAACCCCACGGCGTGGCAACGCCTGACCGACTATCCCGGTCGCGTACGCCAGCAGCCCGTCGTACTCACGGCGAACGGCAAACTCTACCTCCTCGGCGGATTTGTGCTCGACAAGGAATACAACGTCTGCCACATGCCCACCGAAGTCTTGGCGTACGACCCAGCCACCGCCGCGTGGACAGAAGAGGGTCAACTTCCGCCCGACGGTGAGGGCAAGACGCGCTGCCTCGTAGGCGGTGCGGGCGTCGCCGTCAACGGCCGCCTCATCGTGACGGGCGGAGTGAATGCCGCCATCTTCAAATCCGCCGTAGAGGGCTATGGTCCAGAAGATTACCTGCGCCGCCCCGCAGCCTGGTACCGCTTCAACGCCGACATTCTCATCTTCGACACCCAGCGCAAGACGTGGCGCGCAATCCCCAACGTCGACGGAATGAACCGCGCCGGCGGCGCCCTCGTCTACCACAACGGCACGCTCATCATGGTGTGCGGCGAACTCAAACCCGGCATCCGCTCCCCGCAAGTCACCGCCGTGACGCTGCCCAAGCTGCCCTAAGTTTCGGTGCACCGCTTTTCCCCCTCATCCTTACGCCTTTTCCAACGAAAAATTGAAGGCGGGCTGCGTTGTGTCCTATCTTTTTCGTAACTTCGCGCCCAAATTGAAAAAAGAAACATAACAATTCGCATCATGATGACAGCCAACGAAATTCGCGACTCGTACAAAAAATTCTTCGAGTCGAAAGGTCACACCATAGTGCCGTCCGCCCCGATGGTCATAAAGGACGACCCCACACTGATGTTCACCAACGCCGGTATGAACCAGTGGAAGGACATCATTCTCGGCACGTGCGCCCCCGAACCCCGCCGCCGCGCCGACTCGCAGAAGTGCCTCCGCGTCAGCGGCAAGCACAACGACCTCGAGGAGGTGGGACACGACACCTACCACCACACCATGTTTGAGATGCTCGGCAACTGGAGCTTCGGCGACTACTTCAAGGAGGGCGCAATCGACTACGCCTGGGAATACCTCGTCGACGTACTCCACCTTGATCCAAAGAATCTCTATGCCACTGTCTTTGAAGGCTCTGCAGAAGAAGGGCTTGGCCGTGACGACGAGGCAGCAAGCATCTGGGCAAAGTATCTTCCCGCCGACCACATCATCAACGGCAACAAGCACGACAACTTCTGGGAAATGGGCGAGAGCGGTCCTTGCGGTCCCTGCTCCGAAATCCACCTCGACTCGCGCACGCCCGAAGAACAGGCTCAGGTGCCGGGTCGCGAACTGGTGAACAAGGACAATCCGCAGGTCATCGAGATATGGAACATCGTGTTCATGCAGTTCAACCGCAAGGCTGACGGCTCGCTCGAGCAGCTCCCCATGCAGGTCATCGACACCGGTATGGGCTTTGAGCGACTGGTGCGTGCCTTGCAGGGCAAACACTCCAACTACGACACCGACGTGTTCCAGCCCATCATCGCCAAAATCGGCGAACTCTCCGGCTACGAATACGGCAAGGACGAAAAGGTCGACGTCGCCATGCGCGTTGTTGCCGACCACCTTCGCGCCATCTCCTTCAGCATCGCCGACGGACAGCTGCCCTCCAACGCCAAGGCGGGCTACGTCATCCGCCGCATCCTGCGCCGCGCCGTGCGCTACGCCTACACGTTCCTCGGCCAGCGCGACGCCTTCATGTACCTACTCGTGCCCACGCTTGCCCACGAAATGGGCGAAGCCTACCCCGAACTCGTGGCTCAGCAGCAGCTCATCACCCGCGTCATGAAGGAAGAGGAAGAATCCTTCCTCCGCACCCTCTCCACGGGTATTTCCATGCTCGAAGGCGTCATCGCCGAGACGAAAGCCGCCGGAAAGACGGTGGTCGACGGCGGCAAGGCCTTCACCCTCTTCGACACCTACGGCTTCCCCCTCGACCTGACGGAGCTCATCTGCGGCGAACAGGGCCTGACGGTGGACGAGGACGTCTTCAACGCCGAAATGCAGAAGCAGAAGGAGCGCGCCCGCAACGCCGCCGCCGTCGAAACCGACGACTGGGTGGTCGTGAACGAAGGCGAAACCGCCTTCAAGGGCTGGGACTACACCGAATACACCTGCCACATCCTGCGCTACCGCCGCGTGCAGCAGAAGAAGCAGACCTACTATGAGCTCGTGCTCGACACCACGCCCTTCTATGCCGAAATGGGCGGACAGGTGGGCGACCGCGGCGTCCTTTGCAACGAGGAAGAGACGGTAGAAATCTTCGACACCAAGCGCGAAAACAACCTTCCCATCCACCTCACCAAGAAGCTGCCCGCCAACCCCGCCGCCGAGTTCATGGCTTGCGTCGACGTTGACGCACGCCGCGCCAGCGAGGCCAACCACACCGCCACCCACCTGCTCGACCAGGCGCTGCGCGAAGTGCTCGGCACGCACGTGGAGCAGAAGGGTTCGCTCGTGACGCCCGAAGGCCTCCGCTTCGACTTCTCCCACTTCCAGAAGGTATCGCCCGAAGAATTGCGTGAAGTAGCCCGCATCGTCAACCGCCGCATCCGCGAGGACATCCCTCTCCAGGACCACCGCGACATCCCCATCGAGGAAGCCAAGAAACTCGGTGCCATCGCCCTCTTCGGCGAAAAGTACGGCGACAAAGTGCGCGTCGTGCAGTTTGGCGACAGCGTTGAATTCTGCGGCGGTTGCCACGCCAGCAGCACGGGCCGCATCGGCTTCATCCGCATTCTCTCCGAGAGCAGCGTAGCCGCCGGCGTGCGCCGCATCGAAGCCATTACCGGGCAGGCAGCCGAAGAAAGCCTCTACACGCAGGAGGACATCCTCATCGGTCTGCGCGCCATCTTCAACAACGCCAAGGACCTCACCGCCGCCATCCACAAGACCATCGAGGAAAACGACGGATTGAAGAAGCAGGTGGAAGGCTTCATGAAGGAACAGATTGGCCGCACGCGCGACAAACTCATCGCCGCCGCCAAAAACATTGGCGACGTGAAGCTCGTCAAGACCGTTCTGCCCATGGACGTCGCCCCCGACGCCGTGAAAGACCTCGCCTTCCAGCTCTCAGGCTCCCTGCCCGAAAAGATGTTCTGCGTCATCGGCAGCCGCCACGAGGGCAAACCGCTCCTAACCGTAATGATTAGCAAAGACCTCCTGCAGGAACAGGGTCTCCACGCCGGCAACCTCGTCCGCGAGGCAGCCAAGCTCATCAAGGGCGGCGGCGGTGGCGCACCCCACTTCGCCACAGCCGGCGGCAAAGACGTTTCCGGCCTCGACGCCGCAGTGGATAAGGTCGTAGAATTGGCAGGTCTCTAAACCTCAGAGCCATAACATTTTACAATACATTCAGCGACGCGCATCAACTCGGTGCGCGTCGCTTTTTCATTGAATCTCTGTCGAAAATAAATTTGGAAATTCCGCCGTATGGCAATGGACTTGCCCACTCACCGTTTAACTTCTGCCGTATGGCAATAGGTATACCTTGTATGTCATTGCCCTTCAACGGGAATCACTCTGTAAGAGTGAATTTACACAGCCCGGGGTGGAACCCCGGGT